>NZ_JBIMEN010000008.1:0-135987 GCF_043673995.1 Corynebacterium sp. L4757
TGTTAGGACCACGGATTTAGTAACACCGTGGTGAGTATCCAGTAACGCCCGGGTGAGTATCGAGTAACACCCGGGCGTTGACTATGCGCCGCTACTGCGTATTGGCTTCGAGGCGCATGTTCGGACCTTCCAGCGTGATGATCTCAGCGCCAACGACAAGCCGATTCAGTATCGACTCGGCGATGACAGCATCCGGGATGGACTTGTACCACTCATCGGGCGTGAACTGGGAGGTGACAATGGTTGATCCCCGGTGTTCACGCTCAGCAAGAATGTTGAGCAGCTGGTGTGCTGTGGCAGCATCAATCGGCGTTGTTAAGAAGTCATCAAGCACGAGTACATCCGCCAGGTGGAGATCTTGAAGAAACTCCATGCGTGCTGCGTCATCATGGCGCAGCACCATCAGCTGGTTAGCCAGGGTGTCTGTGCGGAAGAAACGAGCAGAGTAGTCGTTTCTGCACGCAGCGGTAAGTAGTGCTTGGGCCAGGTAGGTTTTGCCGACGGATGATTTGCCGAGGATGACAATGCTTTGCGCTTTTTGACACCATTGGCAGTGAGCGAGTCTGGTGATTTGCTCTTTGTTGAGGTTGCGGCCGGGTGTGTAGGTGATGTCTTCGATACACGCATCGAGATTTGGCGATCGGGATGCTTTGAGTAATTTGTTGACTCGTCGTTCACGCTTGGCCGCAACTTCTTTATCGAGTGCGTAGAGCACCTTGTCAGAAAAACTCCATGAGTCGAAGATGGGATCTGCTGCAATATCAATCACGGTTCGGCCAAAAGCCGTCATCCGGAGATCGGTAAAGACAGGCAGGATCGATTCATCAAGAAAGCGCGCTGATGCTGACGCTGGTTGTGGCTGTGTCATGACTGCGAAGGTCCTTTCTTCGTGAGGTTTTCCATACTGAACTGGGCAGACCCACCCAGATATGCACCGCGGGTATCGCGTGCGTGTTCCACCGGTGGTGTTTCAGGCGGTGTTGCAGCTGGCAGATCATGGCCTGTCGGGCGGGTTGATTGGTCTTTGCGTACCGCGGCCATCATGTTTTTCACCGCGGTATACGACACAGCCCTCCTGGTGCCATCAGGTGCGATCAGGCGTGCACAGGCTTGTTCCAGAATCACTTTGTTGGCGTGTTTGCCCATATTCAGTACGTTTCGGCACGACTGAAATGCCTGGACAGGGATTGCCTTTGCGCTGATGAGTTCTTCGATGACTGTCCGGGTTGCTGGACCGATCTTGGCTGCTTCACGGTAGAAGTACTCACTGGTCCACAATCCTGTGGTATCAGCCATGTTGGCAGGAATATGATCCACATCGGTGACATAGATCCCACGGGCTTGGGCAAGCCGGTGGGTTGCAACACGCTGCCCGGCATCAAAGACGGTTACTTCATTGCCAGTGATACGTACATCGACAGTCCGGCCGACAAGCTGGTAAGGCACCGAATAACGTGCAGTGTTGACGGTGATGTGGAAGTTGGGGGCGACTTTCGCACGTTTCCATTCGGTATGCTGCCACGGTGTTGTGGGAAGTTCGCCGAGTACATCGTGTTCAAACTCGTCAAAGAGCATCCTTCTGCTGGTGTTGTTACCGCGAAACGGTACCGCGTCATTGATGCCGTCAACCAGGCTGCGGATGCGTGCATTGAGTTCATCGAGCCCAACGCATTGATGCCCGTGGAGGGTGTGGATGACTTTTTGGGTGATGATCTTGACTGCTGCTTCTACATTCGCCTTGTCCTTTGGACGCCGAGCACGAGCAGGCAGCGCGGCAGTGTTGTAGTGCTCAAGGAATTCCTCGTAGGTGGAATTGACCTGCCGGTTGCGGTCAGCAGCACTAATTGCGTGTGATGCTGTCGAAGCATTATCAGGCACGATGACTTCAGCAACCCCGCTGAAGTATTCAAATGCTTGGATATGTGCCCACAGCCACGCTTGTTGTCGCTGGTTCGGGCAAGCACAGGCAAATAACATGCCGGAATACGGTAGTGATGCTACGAAAATGCTGACTTTTGCACCTCGGGCATGGGTTGGGTCGAACAGGCGCATTGCGGTGCCGGCCCAGTCGACTTGCATGGTGTGTCCCGGGGCATGGGTAATGCGTGCTGTAAGTCCTGTGACATCGACGTGTTCAGCAACAAGCTGGCGGAAGCGCTCGTAGCTGTAGTAACGCTGGGATGGGTGGGCTGGTTGGGTGGTGTAGCGGCCCCACAGGACTTGGAGGGTGACTTTGTTGCGGCCGGTGCGTGCTTTGGTCACTGCGTCGAAGTCGATGGGTACGAAGTCGCCTTGGGCAGCACTTCGGCCATCAACAAACCATGTGGCCATTTCTTCGTCGGTAATACCGGCGAGTTGTTCGCAGGTTGTGATCTGGTGTGCCGCTATTGTGTGGCGGGCTTTTTGGACTGTGGTGTGTGAGCATCGCACAGTCGAGCAGATTTGGCGGACGGACCAGCCTTGTAAGACTAGGTCCATCACGGCCCGGTAATCAGTCACGATCGGACTCCTCTGATGATGCCGCGTGCCCTGTTGTCACGCGGTCAGAAGAATCTTCTCCCAAAGCGTTACTCGATACTCACCATTGCGTTATCCGATAGTCACCACGGTGTTACTAGATACCCCCGCGCAACAATCAAACCCCTTGTGGGCTTGCGTACTTTAATCTTGAGAAAGCTAAGGAGCCTTCCCCATGGGCACATCTTTGCTTCTGGCAGTGGAAAAGCCTCAACTGCCGCGCCCAACTCTGCGTGATATTCGCCGTGACATCGGTCCACAGGAAATCGTCGACGGTCTTGTCGCGCTGATTTTCTCTGCGTCTGGTCCTATTGCGGTGATCCTGGCTGCGGCTGCGGCGGGCAACCTCAGTCCTGATGAGACATCATCGTGGATCTTCGGTGCATTTCTCGGCAACGGAATTCTCACTCTGCTGCTGACATACTTCTACCGCAGTCCGCAGGCGTATTTCTGGACTATCCCCGGAACTGTGCTCGCCGGCGATGCTTTAGTGCATTTATCTTTCGGTGAAGTTATTGGCGCGTATCTTGCCACCGCTATCTTGGTGTTCTTGCTGGGCTGGACAGGGCTCATCGGCAAGATCATGGCCATCTTGCCGCCGACAATTGTGATGGCGATGGTCGCTGGCATCTTCTTGCGCTTTGGCCTGGATTTAATCGGTGCCGCCACGGATGATCCATGGATTGCTATCCCGATGATCCTGCTCTTTTTGGTTTTGAGCGCCTCGCCTAAGATTGCTGCGGTTGCGCCGCCGGTGGCATTGGCCGCTGTGATTGGCGTAGTCATCGCGGTTGCCTCTGGGCGTCTGGGATCCGGAATCCTTGATGATGGCATCATTGCCACACCAGTGGTGACCACACCCGAATTTTCTTTCGCTGCCATGTCAGAGCTAGTTATTCCACTGGCGATTACCGTGGTGATTGTTCAAAATGGTCAGGGCATCGCGGTCCTGCAAGCGGCAGGGCATAAGCCGGGCGTCAACTTGGCTGCGGCAGCCAGTGGCCTGGTTTCTGTGCCTATGGCCCTGATTGGCAATGTCACCTCGTGCTTGACCGGTCCCACCAATGCATTGATTGTTTCCGGCCCCAACCGCGAGCGCCATTACACTGCGGCGATGGCCACGGCGATCGGCGCCATCGTGGTGGGATTATTCTCGCCAGTCTTCGTTGGGTTTATGCTTGCGATGCCAGCGGCATTCATCGCAGCGCTCGCTGGAATTGCGATGCTCGCACCACTAAAGAATGCTTTCCTTGCAGGGTTCTCTGGCCCATTTTCTACTGGCGCCTTGGTTTGTTTCCTTGTCACCATTTCGGAGCTTTCGCTACTGGGCATCACCGCTCCATTCTGGGGCATTGTCTTTGGCTGCTTGGTGGCATGGATTATGGACCCCAAGCCGGCGAATGCTGAGTCAGCCAAAGCGGCGCCAGAAAAAGCTAAGCCAGTAGAGACTGAGTCAGAGGCAGCAGACCAAAACTTGGAGCAAGATGAGAAAGGTCAGCAGGTACAGCCCGGTGCTGCGGACATAGAAAAAGAAGATCTGATGGCTTTCGAAGAAGAACTGAAAGACTCTGATGCCTATCAGCGCTCAACGACGCATTAACGAATTCTTACCTTCTTTGATGCCGCGAATGCTCTCTGCGAGAAGCCCGTTGATGTAGATTGTTATTCTTCATGTGCAAAAGGTGAGCAAGGGCTAGGGAAGCGCGGTGTATTACGGTGACAGCACCACAAGGCCGGATGCCTGGACGGACGGAGTCTGGGCTGAGCGTTGTCCGAAAAGTGGTGGGGTACGTCGTGCGGGAAGAGCAGTTAGTCGTGTTTACACACGACGACGTCCCACTCGAGATTACGGGAGTTCAGGTGCCCGCTGGAACGATTGAGCCAGGAGAGACTCCGGAGGATGCTGTCGTGCGGGAAGTGTTGGAAGAAACCGGCGTGAACGCGCGAATTGTCAAAGCTTTGGGCGTGGAGCTTCATGATGCCCGGCTCAAGAAGCCCGAAATCCATGAGAGGCACTTCTTCCACCTGGAACCCGTTGATGACCAGACCCCCGAGCGTTGGCCCGGGGGTGAGAGTGATGCCTCAGACGGCAGTGAGCCACAGTCTTGGACATGCTTTTGGATTCCACTTGAGCAGTCACAGGTGCTGTGCGCGGGATTTGGCGCGAAGCTGGGGCAAATAGCCTTTTAGCTCAAGAGCATCTTGATGGTCAGTGCGATCATGATGCAGCCGATGCCGAAGTTGATAGCGCGCCAGACCGCTGGGCGGGACAGCACGTGAGAGAACTTCGCTGCGGACAGACCGATGGTGGGAAACCACATCAGGCTTGCCATGACTGCGCCGCCGGCAAATAGCCATCGGCCCTCAGTGCCGTATTGGTTAGCCAGGCCACCAATCATGACGAGAACATCAACGTAAGCAGCCGGGTTTAGCCAGCAAATGGCCAAGGTTGCCAATGCTGGCTTCATCCACGTGGTCTTTTCCATCTTGCGGCGAAGTTTGGTTACTGGCCTGCGGGTATCAACAGCTGTGCCACCGCCTCCTTGCGGACCATTGCCATTCAAAGTGCCATCGAAGGCATCTACCTGCTGGGTCTTATTGGGTTCCGAATCAGCAGGGGAGAGCGTTTCCACCTTGTCGCGGAAGGCATCTTTGAAGCAGAGGAATGTGAAATATGCCAGGTAAGCAGCGCCCAGGTACTTCAAAATCACCAGTGCGGTAGGGAAGGTTTCCACCAAATAGCCAACGCCCGCGGTGCCAGACAAAATCAGGATGACGTCCGAAACAGCGCAGATCGCAATGACGACCCAGACGTGGTCGCGTTTAATGCCTTGCTTCAGCAGGAGTGCATTTTGTGGACCAATTGCGACGATAAGCGAGATACCGAGCGCAAAACCTGCAATGATGATGGACACTGTTGACATAGCTATACTGTGCAGCTTGAATGAGATGAAGTCCAGTTATAGAAACTCATCCTAGATTAGATTAGCTTAATGAATCCCGTACATTTAGAAACACTGCTGGCCATCGTTGATGAAGGCAGCTTCGAGTACGCCGCAACGGTGCTCGGAATCACACCTTCCGCAGTAAGTCAGCGGATTAAGGCGCTGGAGGCATCGACAGGCAGGGTACTGCTGCGTCGCGCTAATCCGGTCACCGCGACCGATGCGGGTGAAATTCTCGTCCAGTCCGCTCGCCGCATGGCTTTGGTCCAGGCTGAGACAGACGCGCGTCTGGGGCAACGTCTCCAGCGCGTGCCGCTTTCCGTTGCTGTCAATAATGACACCTTGGCAACATGGTTCAAATCAGTCATGAAAGAAATGGCGCAATATGGTGAGGCGGCGCTGCGCCTGCGGGTAGAGGATGAAACTCGTACGCTATCCATGCTGCGGCGCGGCGACGTGCTGGGCGCCATCACTCATGAGGAGGCGCCGGTATCTGGTTGTGTTTCCGAATACCTGGGCACCATGCGGTATGTGGCGGTGAGTACCCCGGAAATTAAAAGCCGTTTCACCACGGAGATGGGTTTAGTGTGGCGGCAGATGCCGCTGGTTATTTATGGCCCGCAAGATGCGATCTTGGACCAAGCCATGCGAGATCGCTCGGTTGAGCTGCACGTCATTCGCGGAAGGGTCTCACAGATTCCCACCTCGGAAGCCTATTTAGAAGCAGTGCGTATTGGACTGGGATGGGGAGTGCTGGCAGAGATTCAAGTCCAGCAATACCTGGACTCGGGTGAATTGGTGGCGCTCGATGGCGAAGATATTGAAGTAGACCTTTACTGGCAGCGTTGGCGCCTGGAATCTGAAGTGCTGGAAAAACTCACCAGTGCGGTGGTCAGCGCGGCACGTATAGCCTTGCCACAGAAGAAATCTCCGGATAAGAAGTCTTCGGAGAGTGCCGAGTAGTTGGAAACTCAAGAAAAGCTGAGCAGCAACCATCGTGGATGCTGCTCAGCTTGGGAGACTATATCTTCTTCTTAGTTCCTCTTATCTCTATTTAGCGCTCGAAGAGAGGGAGCTGAAAGTCTTCGGGATTCTTGACTTCCTCGCCCTTAGGTAATGCGCCTGGCAGGGTGGTGCCGTCGGCGAAAGGCTGACCGCCGAAACGATCGCGGTCGTGGGATTCCATAAGCCAGGACATATCTGGGCCAAATGGAACAATCTTGGTTGGGTTAATCTCAGTGTGGACCACGAAGTAGTGCTGCTTGATCTCAGTGAAATCGGTGGTGTCACCAAAGCCTGGGAGCTGGAAGAGCTCCTGTAGATAGCCGCGAATATTCGGCATCTCAGCCATCTTGTGGCGGGAGCACTTGAAGTGGCTGTAGTAGACCGGATCGAAGCGGATCAGTGTCACGAAAAGACGGATATCGGTCTCAGTGATGTGATCGCCAATCATGTAACGCTGCTTGCCCAGGCGCTCTTCGACCCAATCAAGCGCGGACCACATGAACTCATACGCTGACTCATAAGCGTCTTGGGAGCCTGCGAAACCACAGCGGTAGACACCGTTATTGATGGATTTGAAGATGTAGTAGTTAATCTCCTCCATCTCTTCTGCATGCTCTGCTGGGTAAAGATTAGGTGCGCCCTCACGCTGGAAGTCTTTCCAGTTGGTGATGAAGTCACGCACGATGGAAGGGTAATCATTGGTAACCACGCGGCCGGTGGATTCTTCCACGATGGCCGGAACGGTAATGCCACGTGGGTAATCGGGGAAACGCTTGAAGTATGCATCCTGCAGACGTGGGATCTGCAGGACGGGATCCACGCCGCCCTCATCCAAATCGAAAGTCCATGAGCGCACATCGTGGGTAGGGCCAGCGAGTGCCAATGAGATGGTGTCTTCTAAGCCCATCAGGCGGCGTGCAATAACAGTGCGGTGTGCCCATGGGCAGGCGCGCGCGGCAGCAAGACGGTAGCGTCCGGCTTCCTGCGGCCAGTAGAAGGTGCCATCTTCTTGCTCTGTTGGCTCAGTGATGCCTGGAACGATTCGGTCTTCGATGTAGTTGGTGTCGCGAACAAACTCACCATCTGGTGAGGCATTGCGTGCGTCGCCGAATTCTTGATCATTAGCTTCTGTGGACAAGAGGCACTCCCTTTCAATTGTGTTGACGTGTCAACAACCTTACATCATTTCCCAGTTCCTATCTAGAAGCGTAACCAAGATCTCGGCTTAGCAGCGCCGTACTTAGTGCGGGAAATGGCGTGGCGCGCCGATAATGTCGCAGCCGAAAAGGCAGATTTCGCCTAGTGTTGAGGTTATGAGCACGAATAAACCGTCCAATGATCAACCTGATAAGGCATCAGACTTTGATGATGAGTTGGGTGTTCCTTCGTACTACCCAAAGACTGATTCCACATCAGGTGCCACCGACAAATCCTCCGCTGCGTCTTCTGCCAGCCCAAGTGGCAGCACGACGGTATCGGCAAGTAAGCCAGCAGAGCAAAAGCCATCTGGACAGAAGTCAGGCGGGCCAAATAGCGAGCCAACCTTGTCCTTTAATCGCCCCGGCGAAGCTGAAGTAAACAAGGCTAATGCTTCGCAAAAGCCAGCAGCTTCCAAGGGGTCTACTCCGTCCGGTGCAAACTCGTCAAAGAGTCAGCCAGCTGGTTCTTCATCCAACAGTGCTAGGCCAGCGGGGGAAGGCTCAAAAGCATCCGCTTCTTCTTCAGCGTCTGCTGCAACCGGAGCTGCCGCTGGCGCTGTGGGTGCAGGTGCAGCCGCTGGTGGTGCAGGAGCGAATGGGGCACCTGGTGCGAAGAAGGATGCTGCAGAGTCGGGTGTGAAGGTGACGGATTCTTCGGAACCGAAGCGCTCTAGCGTATTTGATCGTCCTGGCCGTGCTCAGCCGCAAGAAATTACGCCAAATAGCAATACGTCGAATACCAATCAGGCTCCACAGGCACCTGTTGAGTCCCAACCTACGGAGACGATGACCTTGGGTCCCACAACTGGTTCACAAAATAATTCCTACGATGACCGTGACTTTGCTAATCGCAATGACTCCTCCGCAAATGATCCGACCACGGTGACGCCGGCACAGAGCGGCTACGGTGACGCGCAGACCTCAAATAATCTTTATTCCAACGAGCCAACTACCGTGAACCCTGCGGTAGCAGGCGCGGGAGCTGCCGGCGTCGGTGCAGCTGGGGCGGGCGCGAACGCTGCACCGGCACAGCAATTTGATACGCCATCGAGTTACTCGGATGAGACCGCGATGGCACTGGATGCGGAAACCGCTGCGGCAGCGCAGGCTGAGGAAGAAAAGGCGTTGCGCAAGCAGTATGGCAAGCGCGGCACCATTGACTTTGGTTTGCTCTTCATCCGTATTGCTTTGGGTGCTTATCTGATTATTGAAGGTGTGCGCACCCTGTTCACCATCGGTGATAGCGCGGGTATCTCCGGTCTAGAGACCGAGTTTGCTAATTACGCGATGGCGAACATTCTGGCCATCGGTGTTCCGGTAGCGCAGTTGGGCGCCGGTGTATTCTTGGTTCTGGGTCTGCTCACGCCATTTGCGGCCATGGTCGGCATGGTTGTTACTGGCTTCCTGGCTATTCATGAACTGGCAGTATCCGGTGCTGGCCTGGACGTCTTCGGCTGGCCAGAGACTCTGTGGCTGTCACTTATCCTGTTCGTTATTAACGTCGGTATCCAGTTCACCGGTCCAGGCTTCATCTCCGTTGACTCCGCGCTGGGCGTAAAGGCACTTTCGAGCCCAGCACGTCGCCCACTGGCATCCTCGTGGATCTTCTTCATTTTGGGCGCTGCAGCACTGGTTGCCGTCTGGTGGTTCGGCGCAGGCATCAACCCGCTGCCTTAAGAACTAACGGCACAGCCTTAGACACAATAGAGCGCGTTTCCCGCTACTTTCATGAAAGAAAGTTGGCAGGAAACGCGCTTTTGTCTTGCTTGCAATGAAACTGATTAATCAGTTAGTCCGCTTGCGCGATGACTAAGTCAATTGATTATGCAGACGTAGAGGACTCAGAGGCCTTAATGCTCTCAGACGACTGAGTAGCAGCAGCATTGGCCTGAGCGCTGCGCGCGGTGTCGAGCTTGGGCACGAAACGCAGCATGTAGGCGGTAGCGAGCATGGTGAGGATGGCCATCCAGACGAAGTCGCTGACTACGATTTTGAGGGTGAAGGTCAGCTCCCAGACATTGATGCCATCGCCTAGGTACCACTTTGGTGGGACGGTTAGCACCATGAATGCCCAGGCGCCGAGGATGGAGACCAAGATGCCGGAGACCCAGTTAAGGTGGCGCCAGGACAGTGCGCGGTAGAGCAGCACTGGAATCGCGATGGCCAGCCAGACCCAGTGGTGGGACCAACTGACGGGGGAGATGAGCAGCATGATGAATGAGTTGATGATCCAGGCTTCGGTATTCAGCCCGCGGCGCATCAGCGCCACCATGATCCAGCCACCCAGGACCACGGTGGCCACAGCCAGGATGAGCCAGATGATATTGGTGAGCATGGAGGCATTGTTCATAGCTTCTTGGGAGGTGAACAGGCGCTCCAAAAAGCCCTTGATGGAGCTATTGGATTGGTAGGCAGTTTCAACGCCAAAGTCGCCGCCGGAGCCCATGGAGAGCAGATTGACGGTGAAGTATTCCCACGCCACATCCCAGCGAACAGCCGCGGCGATCAGCGTTGCCACGATGGCGGAGACGCCGGCGGTAATGATCGGCTTGATTTCTTTGCGCAGCAAGAAATACAGCAACATCGCCAGGGGAGTGATCTTAATTGCGGCTGCAAGGCCAATCAGCCAGCCCTGTGGCAGCCACATGAGGCGCTTGCGTGGAATGAGGTCCATGACAACCAGCGCCATGATGACGATGTTGACCTGTGCGAAGCCATTATTCAGGCGTACTGGTTCAAAGATGAGGACAATGCCCCAAATTAGGAAAGCAACGCCAAAGACATCACTGCCAGCAAAGGGCGTCTTGCGCTGCTTATTGAGGTAGAACGCCAGCAAAATGATCAACAGACCAATCAGCAGATTGGAGAAGACAATCATGATATCGCCGGCCGTATTATTGCTAAACCAATCGCCGGCCAAAGGCACCATCGCCAAAGCACCAAAAGGCGGGTAGATAAATGGCAGGGCAATATCGCCGGCCATCATTGGTTCGGAGTAGACCTCACCGCCCTGCATGAAGGCCTTGACGCCTTCACGGTAGATGATCATGTCAATCGGGAAATCAGTCATGCGCACCTGAATGGTGGTGACAATGGTGGCGATGATGACACCGATAGCAGCCAGCACTCCAGCGACAGCGGGCGGGAAGAAGCGAGACGCAGCAGATGCAGCGGGCTCACTCGGGTCGGCCGCATTGTGGCTGGACGCGTTGCGTGGCTCGGTGCGTGGCGCGCTGCCGGGCTGGCTAGAAGAAGAATTCGGTGAGGTAGTCACGGGGCATAATATTAGGCGGTGGGCCAGTACTTAGGTAAATACTGACCCACCGCCTGATGCTAAGTGTGGTGAAACCGACTAGTTGATGTAGCCGTCCACAACACGAACAGCGCCCATATCAGCAGAGGTTGCCATGTTTGCGTATGCGCGCAGTGCCTTGGTGACAGGACGGTCGCGGTTGATTGGGGTCCATGGCTTTTCGCGGGACTCCTGGGCCGCGCGGCGGCGTTCCAGCTCATCCTCGTCAATGTCCAAAGTCAGCTGACGGTTGATGACATCGATGGTGATCTGGTCCCCATTTTCCACCAGACCGATGACGCCGCCGTGGGCGGCCTCAGGGGAGATGTGGCCAATGGACAGACCAGAAGTACCGCCGGAGAAGCGGCCATCGGTGATCAGCGCACACTTCTTACCCAGACCGGAACCCTTGAGGAAGGACGTTGGGTGCAGCATCTCCTGCATGCCCGGACCACCGGATGGGCCCTCGTAGCGGATGACAATGACATCACCTGGCTGAACCTCACGCTTCAAGATGATGGACACTGCCTCTTCTTGGGACTCCACAACGCGTGCAGGGCCCTGGAAGTGCCAGAGCTCTTCTTCCACGCCGGCTGCCTTAATGATGGCGCCATTTGGTGCCATATTGCCGCGCAGAACCACCAGGCCACCCTGGTCGGAGTAGGAGAATTCCTCGGAGTGGATGCAGCCATTTTCCTGGTCGGTGTCCAAAGACTCCCAAACATTCTCGGTGGAGAAAGGCTCGGTGGTGCGAACGCCACCTGGCGCAGCCAAGAACAAGTCACGAGCCTTGTCCAAAGACTTGCCACCGCGGATATCCCAGTCATCCAGCCACTGGCTGGCATCCTTGTACAGCGCGGTGTGAACATCCATGTTCAGGTGACCGCTACGGCGCAGCTCACCCAAGATGGCAGGGATACCACCGGCGCGGTGGACATCCTCAATGTGCCACACACCATTCGGTGCAACCTTGGACAGAACCGGTACCTCATCGGAGACCTTTTCAATGTCCTTCAGGGTGAAGTCGATTTCACCTTCCTGAGCCGCAGCGAGTGTGTGCAGGATGGTGTTGGTGGAGCCGCCCATAGCCATATCCAGTGCCATCGCATTGAAGAATGCTTCCTTGGTCGCGATATTGCGTGGCAGCATGGATTCATCTTCTTCACCATAGTAGCGGCGGCACATATCCACGATGGTGGAGCCGGCCAGCTCAAAGAGGCGACGACGGTAAGCATGGGTTGCCAAGGTGGTGCCATTGCCAGGCAATGCCAGACCCAGTGCCTCAGTCAAGCAGTTCATGGAGTTAGCGGTGAACATACCGGAGCAAGAACCGCAGGTTGGACATGCAGACTGTTCGACTTCTAGCAGGCCAGCATCATCAACATCATCGGATGCAGATGCGGTGATAGCAGTGATCAAGTCAGTTGGGGCCTTAGCAACACCATCAACCACAACGGCCTTGCCGGCCTCCATAGGGCCACCAGAGACAAAGATGGTTGGGAAATTCAAACGCAGGGCCGCATTGAGCATGCCCGGGGTGATCTTGTCGCAGTTAGAGATACACACCAGGGCATCAGCGGTGTGAGCATTAACCATGTACTCCACGGAGTCGGTGATGATCTCACGCGATGGCAGCGAGTACAGCATGCCGGCGTGGCCCATAGCAATGCCGTCATCAACCGCGATGGTGTTAAATTCCTTTGGCACGCCGCCCGCCTCACGGATGGCATCAGCAACAATGTCACCAACATTCTTTAGGTGAACATGGCCTGGCACGAACTGCGTGTAAGAGTTGGCAATAGCCACGATGGGCTTACCAAACTCATGGTCAGCGGTACCGGTTGCGCGCCAGAGGGCGCGGGCACCAGCAGCTTGACGGCCAACGGTGGTTACTTTTGAGCGCAGAGGAAACATCTAAATATCCTAAATAAGTATCTAAAGCAGGGAAAATGTCATCGGAGTGTCTATCTGCTCCGCGGGAGCCTTATGTCGTTGGGGTAACGCTTCGCGGCGGGGTGTCCGCCTCGGCTTGTACTAGTTCATGGGCGAATGCTGGATTAAAGGAGGTGTTCTTTTCGCAGCCTCGTAGAGTGCTCACTCTACTCTTTCAACGTCACGTCAACTAATTTTCTTCCCGCGAAGCAATAATTGGGTAAAACCCAGGTTGCAGTTGGGGCTATTTGCCGCTTTCATCATTGCGGCGAGAGGTTGGAGCATTGCTTGCCGATGCCTCCGTAGCCTCATTCGCCACCTCATATTCGGCAAACTCTTCCTTACTCATGAGAATTTGCTGGCCATCGCGGTGAACAACCACGACCTTGTCATCGGCAGCAATTTGGCCCTCGGTCAATGCATCAGGAATGCGTCCGCGGGATGCGTCATAAAGCTTTGGTAGGGAATTGAAGGTGACGCCAGGAAGGGTGTGCTGCTCGCCGGATTTAGTGGAGGCAAAAGACTTTGCGCCCTTAAAGCCCACGCCGTCGAATTCATCCCAGGAAATCTTCTGAGCGCCGCGGAAGGCGTAGCGGATAGCAATGCCCTTTTCGCCCACGGTGGTCTTGGCGCGCAAAATCATGTAAATCCACACCAGCGGAATAATGACGGTCCAGCCCAAAAGAAGTGGGTTCCAGCCGGCCATAATGATGCAGACCATGGCCATCAATGCGATGGCAAAGACGTGGGTGCGTTCAGGCACAAAAACCTTGGTCTCACCGGTCGGTGCAGGAATCAGGTCCTCAGGTTTGGGGGTGGATTTTGCAGCCTTGTCGGCGTTTTCGGCAGGCACAGGTTCGCTCATGTCATCCAATGCTAATTAGTTTTCATAGCAAGGGGTTAATTGGTGCTGCCGTGTCACACCCAAAATGCAGGCATATCCCGCATGTTGGGATAGAAATTCCACCTAGTGGGGGTGTTAAGTGGACTGAGTGAAAATCGTGTGTATGATGTAGCTCATGATCAACATTCGACTTCAGGTGGTAGTAGTAGCAGCGCGGCGCTTGCCGTAGCGGCCATTTGAAGTCGTTGAAAAGCAAGTGCCCTCGCCAACTCCCACCAGAGTTGAGTCGGGGGCTTTGTTCTTTTAAATATCGGCCCACCCATAGCTGATTGTGATCTGTGCTTGTTATAAGCCTCATGTACCCAGAGCAGGGGTAAGTGACAAGTCGCTTAATTCAATAGTCAATTGATAGACGTCCATGACCTAAGGAGCATTTCCACCGTGGCAGCTTCCACAACGCCCTCCCCAGCTTCGGTGGCCTCTTCTTCTGGCGCAAAGCCAGGACCAAAAGGCCCGGAGCGAATGACAGGCGCTCAAGCTATTGTTCGCACTCTCGAAGACCTCGGCACGGAGCTAGTCTTCGGCATCCCTGGCGGCGCCGTGCTGCCTTTGTACGATGCCATTAACCGCTCCGAGACCGTGCGCCACGTTCTTACCCGCCATGAGCAGGGTGCTGGCCACGCCGCTGAGGGCTACGCGCTAGCGTCCGGCAAGGTCGGCGTGTGTATCGCAACCTCTGGCCCGGGTGCCACCAACTTGGTGACCCCGCTGGCCGATGCCAACTTGGACTCCGTTCCAATTGTTGCGATCACCGGTCAGGTCGGGTCCCACCTTTTGGGTACTGATGCCTTCCAGGAGGCAGATATTCGTGGTGTGACCATGCCGATTACCAAGCACAATTACATTGTCACGGATCCTAATAAGATTCCTGAGGCAATTGTGGCAGCATTCCACCTCGCGTCCACTGGCCGTCCTGGCCCAGTTCTGGTGGATATCCCGAAGGATGTTCAGAACGCGACGATGGAATATTCCTACCCGCCGAAGTTCTACATGCCGGGCTATAAGCCAACCACCAATCCGCACTCCCGCCAGATTTCCGCGGCCATCAAGATGATTTCTGAGGCGTCCCGCCCAGTTCTCTACGTCGGTGGCGGTGTTATTAAGGCTGATGCCTCCCGCGAGCTGATGGAATTTGCGGAATTCACCGGCATCCCAGTGGTCACCACCCTGATGGCACTGGGCGCTTTCCCGGATCCCCACCCACAACACATGGGTATGCCGGGCATGCACGGTACCGTTCCAGCCGTTGGCGCGATGCAGCGTGCAGACCTGTTGATTGCCATCGGCGCGCGTTTTGATGACCGTGTGACCGGTGACGTCGATACCTTCGCGCCCAATGCGCAGGTTATCCACGCTGATGTGGATCCTGCGGAAATCGGCAAGATCCGCGAGGTTGCTATCCCGATTGTTGGTGATGCGCGTGAGGTGCTCTTGGTGCTGACCAAGACCTATCAAAACAGCACCAAGTACGCGGTTCCAGAAATCGAAGAGTGGATGACCTACCTGAGTGATCTACAAAACCGTTTCCCACGCGGCTGGGAGCCCACCGAAGACGGCAAGCTCAACCCACAGTTGATTCTGGAGAAGCTCTCTGAGGAAATTGGCCCGGATGCCATCTACGTTGCTGGCGTTGGCCAGCACCAGATGTGGGCGGCACAGTTCATTGACTTTGAGCACCCACGCACCTGGCTCAACTCCGGTGGTGCGGGCACCATGGGCTACTCGGTGCCAGCGGCATTGGGTGCGAAGGCGGCCATGCCAGATAAGGAAGTCTGGGCAATCGACGGCGATGGCTGTTTCCAGATGACCAACCAGGAATTGACCACCGCGGCACTCGAGGGCTTCCCCATCAAGGTGGCTGTTATTAATAACGGCAACTTGGGCATGGTTCGCCAGTGGCAGACTTTGTTCTATGAGCGTAACTACTCCAATACCAAGCTGCGCGAAGCTGCCGAGTACGTGCCTGACTTCGTCAAGCTGGCCGATGCCATGGGTTGTGAATCCATCCGTGTCACCACCGAAGAGGAAATCCTTCCCGCCATCCAGCGCGCGCGTGAGATCAATGACCGCCCAGTGGTTATTGACTTCATCGTGGGTGAGGACGCACAGGTGTGGCCGATGATTTCTGGTGGCGCGTCCAATGAAGAAATCCAGTACGCACTCGGTCTTCGTCCACTATTTGATGAAAACGCATCCGCAGCCGAAGAACCGGCGTCTATCCACGAGGCAGTAGAGGAGTCTGAAGACTAATGCCAGCACCACACGAAGTCACCCGCCACACTTTGTCTGTACTGGTAGAAGACGTAGAAGGTATTACCTCCCGCGTTGCCGGTATGTTTACCCGCCGTGGATACAACCTGGTATCCATCGTCTCAGCACGCACTGAGACCCCCGGCATCAACCGCTTCACCATTGTTGTTGATGCCAGCGAAATTGTGATCGAACAGGTCACTAAGCAACTCAACAAGATCATTCCAGTTATCAAAGTGGTGGAACTTGATGAGGACACCTCCGTGGCCCGCGGCATCATGCTGGTCAAGGTGGCAGCGGACAATACCAACCGTCCGCAGGTTGTCGATGCCGTGAACATCTTCCGCGCCCGGGTCGTGGACGTTGCCCAAGAATCCGTCATTGTGGAAGCGACGGGCTCACCAGGCAAGCTCCGCGCTCTGCTGGATGTTCTCGAACCATTTGGCATTCGCGAATTGGTTCAGTCCGGTCACGTGGCTCTCAGCCGCGGCCCAAAGGCTATGGCTCCCACCAAGTTCTAGAAAAGTTCTTTAAATCTATCTCATATTATGAACTATCTATCCCGTCCTGTGGTACGCTGGCGGGTAGTGAACATACACTGATACCGACTTTCAACGAAAGGTATATTTCTCATGGCAATTGAGACTTTTTACGACGATGATGCCGACCTGTCGATCATCCAGGGCCGCAAGGTAGCGGTTATTGGTTACGGCTCCCAGGGCCACGCGCACTCCCAGAACCTGCGTGACTCCGGCGTCGAAGTTGTCATCGGTTTGCGTGAAGGCTCCAAGTCCGCAGCTAAGGCTGAGGAAGCTGGCTTCGAGGTTAAGACTGTTGCTGAAGCCACCAAGTGGGCTGACGTTATCACCATCCTGGCTCCTGATACCTCCCAGGCACAGATCTTCACCGAGTCCATCGAGCCAAACCTCGAAGAGGGCAACGCACTGGTCTTCGGCCATGGTCTGAACATCCACTTCGACCTCATCAAGCCAGCTGACAACATCACCGTCGGCATGGTTGCACCAAAGGGCCCAGGCCACCTGGTTCGTCGTCAGTTCGTTGACGGCAAGGGTGTTCCTTGCTTGATCGCCATCGATCAGGATCCAAAGGAAGAAGGCCACGACCTGCTTCTGTCCTACGCAGCTGCCATCGGCGGTGCACGCGCAGGCGTCATCCCAACCACCTTCGAGGCTGAGACTGTTACCGACCTCTTCGGTGAGCAGGCAGTTCTGTGTGGCGGCACCGAGGAACTGGTCAAGACCGGTTTTGAGGTTCTGACTGAGGCTGGCTACGAGCCAGAAATGGCATACTTCGAGGTTCTGCACGAGCTGAAGCTGATTGTTGACCTCATGTTCGAGGGCGGCATTGGCAACATGAACTACTCGGTATCTGATACCGCTGAGTTCGGTGGCTACATCTCCGGCCCACGCGTTATTGACGCTGGCACCAAGGACCGCATGAAGGAAATCCTGACCGATATCCAGGACGGTACCTTCACCAAGCGTCTGATCGCTAACGTTGAAAACGGCAACAAGGAGCTTGAAGGCCTGCGTGCTTCCTACAACGATCACCCAATCGAGCAGACCGGTAAGAAGCTGCGCGACATGATGAGCTGGGTCAAGGTTGACGCTCGCGCTGAGACCGCCTAAATCTTCACCCTTAAAGCTTGAGCACAAAGCTGAGGTTTAAGAGTCACAAGAGCTAAGAAGAGCAGCTAGTCCTCCACACAACGTGGAAGACTAGCTGCTTTTCCTATTCCTCCTCCCACCTTTACGGACGTTTCTGTCCACATGCACATTTGGGCAGAAAGTGACCACCGTGTGAGATCCCCACGCGGGTGAGAACGCGGACGTATATGGTTGGGGTCATGGGTTTTATTACTCCAAGTTATGATCTTGTTGACCTTTTTAAGCGAATTGATCGCGGTGATATTCAGGTTCCCGATTTCCAGCAGGATTATTCCTGGGATGAGGACCATATCCGTTCACTTCTGGTAACTGTTCTCCGTGGCTATCCCATGGGCGCATTGATGGTGTTGGATACCCGCGATGAAAAGATGCGCTTTCGCCCACGTCCACTCGCTGGCGCACCAAAGGTTGCGGTCAACCCCGGCATGTTGCTGCTCGATGGCGAGCAGCGCCTCACCACGCTGTACCACTGTCTCCGTGGCTCTGGTCAGATCCGCACCACCGATTACCGCGGCGAGACCGTCTTCCGCCGCTATTTCCTGGACATCAAGCGCGCAGTGTCCGAAGAACTTCTGCCTGATGAAGCGATCTTCGCCGTGGATGAACATGGCGTTATCTGCTCCCACTTTGGCCCGAGCTTGGATTATCCACTTGATGGGGAAGAGGCTTTCCTCAACAGCAATTGCGTTCCGGTTTCTTGGCTGCTGTCAGAAGAGGGCACGCGCATCATGTTCTCGCTCGCTGCGCGCACTGGCGCTGCCATCAATGCCGCCTCCAACGAGGCCGCCAATGACTCCAATGGCTCTAGCTCTATTGCAGTAGACCCAGAACATTCGAAGTCAGCACCAAAAACGGCGCAGACGAACCTAAAGTTTTCTGAACTAGCTGAATTCCATAATCAAATTCTCTTCCCGTTGGCGGGCTATGATGTCCCGCTGATTCGACTCTCCCGTGAGACCGCCAGTGCTGGCGTTGGTTCAATCTTTGCGCAAGCCAATGAGTCCGGTCAAGACATGGACGTCTTTGACCTCGTAACCGCGGTTTTTGCTTCTGAGGATGAGAACTTCCGCCTGGCAGATGACTGGGCTAAGCGTGAGCGTCGTCTGCGCAAACACCCAGCGCTTGATGGAATTGGCCGGACGCAATTGCTCTCCGCGGTGTCGTTGTACACCACTGCTGATACCGGTCATGCTGGTGGCCAGCGCGAGGACATCCTGACGCTGACCCTCGAGGGATACCTTGCGGCAGCAGATAAGCTGCAGATTACCTTCCAGGAAGTAGCGGAGTTTCTACGCCAGCGTTGCATCTTCAGCTTGGAGCAAGTCCCGTACACTCAGCAGATCATTCCGTTGGCGGTCATTCTCGCACGCCTGGCAGAAATCCCGAATTGCTTATCTAGTGAGCAAGCTTGGGATAAACTCAACCGCTGGTTCTGGTCCGGTGTATTCGGTGAGCTCTATGGCTCTGATGCGGTGAAGCTGCGCGCTGCACGTGACGTGGAAGAAGTTACCGCCTGGGTTCGCGGTGAACGTGAAGAAGATCCAAAGTCTGTTCAGGACGCGCAATTCTTTGCCTCACGTCTGAATTCCGCTGATGAATCAACGGGTATCTACCATGCGCTCTATGCATTGCTGATGGCTCGCGGTGCACGGGATTGGCGCAGTGCGAAGACCTTTGACAAGAACACCTTCTTTGAGCTCGGCACTGGATTCCACCAGATCTTCCCCGAAGCTTGGTGCGCCAAAGCAGACATTGATGACCAGATCGCTGCCTCAGTACTCAACCACACCCCAATGGGCAAGCGCACCGAGGTAGTCATCGACGGCTATTCGCCGGCTCGGTACCTCTCTCGTGTGCAATCGAAGTCCCTGCTAGAAGACTCTGAGTTCGACACCATCTTGGCCTCACACGAGCTGAACCCTGATTTGCTGCTGCAAGCTGACTTCGAGTCATTCATCAGCGACCGTCGAGAACGCTTTATCGGCATGATTGAACATGCGATGGGCAAGCCAGTCATCCGGGACTTGTAGAATCTCCACTTGTCAGAATCACCCTGAGCACACCGAGGTCATATCGCACAAAACCTACGCTGCGGCATTCACTCCGTGGACGCGTGCCACAGAGTGCACTGTGGTCGAGCAATGCAGATGCGCGTTGCGGACGCACGCTCAGTAAGCTAGGTGCTCGAAGAACACCGGAGCTCGAGTAGGAGATATAGAGATTGAGTATGAAAAAGGCTAAGAGAGCAGTAGCGACGCTGTTGACTCTTAGTCTTTCGCTATCTCTAGCGTCTTGTTTTAGGACGACCGCTCCAGTTGTGACTGAAGATCTTCTCACCATGGATGAGGAGTCAATCAACCTAGACCAAGCAGCGACTGAGAACCGCAACCGATTAGTGCATGAAGAATTTCGGGATACGGTTGCTGTCCTTCCAGACCCATGGGGACTGGAATCGGTGGAGCTATTTTTTGAGCCTTCCGGTTCAGAAACCATTATTATTGCGGAAAACTCCGATGCGACCTTGCTGCGGGCAGCGTCTATTGCCGTCGCGCAGCGGGTCCCGATGGTGACTTATGATGATTCCATGCGCAGTGAACTTATCGCGCAGCTGGAGCGGCTCGGCGTCCACCGTATTCTGTTGGTTGGTCAGATTCCCTTTGCAACCACAACTGGTGCCTTAGAAGTTATTCATGACCCAGGAACCACCCGGGGGCTGGGGGAGATGACTGCATTTCAATTCACTAGCCAAGTAGTGGGGGAACCATCCCAGATGGCCCAAGCGGTATCTGATTTGGAATCCAATGACTACACCGAATTGAAGGCAGCCTGGGAGCCGCTATATCGCAATGAAGAGTGGGATGCTGAACCCGTTCCTGCGCAATCCCGCAGAGATTCTGGCATGTCACCGGTGATTATTGGTACCCCTGAGTCATCGGTCCCATCTATCGCGAATGCGAATGCGTGGGGCGGAGATGTGTGGATTATGCCAACCGGTGACCCTCGTGATTCCAAGCAGCAATCTGCGCTCGTTGCTGGTCTGGAAAATGGCCCATTGGTGGCACTTGGCCCCCAGTTTGGGGATACCAACCTGTTAACCGATAGGATTAGGCAGGGTTGGAATTCTCCGACGTCAGAAGATTCTTAGATTCTTCGTATCCTAGCAGCTGGGACATATCGCGAGTGCGATTCTCAATCACTAGGAGCGAGGGTGGGAATGATTCTGGCGTTGCTGAATGCACGCCCCGCTGTCACACTAGTGACGTCTTGATGTACCGCCACTGATCACGAGCCACTGATCACTCCAATTTCCATAAGGATCGAAGAACATGTCGAAGCCGGTCGTTTTAATTGCCGACAAACTTGCCCCATCCACCGTCGAAGCGTTGGGAGACGGCGTTGAGGTTCGCTGGGTTGATGGACCTAACCGTGAAGAGCTGCTCGGTGCAGTAGGAGAGGCAGATGCCCTCCTGGTTCGATCTGCAACCACCGTGGATGAAGAAGTCCTTGCTGCTGCCACCAACTTGAAGATTATTGGCCGTGCAGGCGTTGGCCTGGACAACGTTGACGTGCCAGCTGCTACTGAGCGCGGCGTCATGGTTGTTAATGCGCCAACCTCCAATATCCACTCTGCTTGTGAACACGCAATCTCCTTGCTGCTGTCCACCGCACGCCAGATCCCACAGGCTGATGCCTCCCTGCGTGAGGGCGAGTGGAAGCGTTCTTCCTTCAAGGGCGTAGAAATCTATGGCAAGACCGTTGGCGTCGTGGGCTTCGGCCACATTGGTCAGCTGTTCGCTCAGCGCCTGCAGGCTTTTGAGACCAACGTTATTGCTTATGACCCATACGCTAACCCAGCACGCGCGGCTTCCTTGGGTGTTGAGCTCGTTGAGCTGGATGAGCTGATGGCTCGCGCTGACTTTGTCACCATCCACCTGCCTAAGACTCCTGAGACTGCTGGAATGTTCTCCGCTGAGCTTTTGGCTAAGGCAAAGAAGGGCCAGGTCATCATCAACGCGGCCCGCGGCGGTCTGGTTGATGAGCAGGCATTGGCTGATTCCATCAAGGCTGGCCACCACTGGGGTGCTGGCTTCGATGTATACGCCACCGAGCCTTGCACCGATTCTCCACTCTTTGAGCTGCCACAGGTTGTTGTCACCCCACACCTGGGTGCATCTACCGCTGAGGCTCAGGACCGCGCCGGTACCGACGTTGCTGATTCTGTTCTGAAGGCTCTGGCTGGCGAGTTCGTGCCAGACGCAGTCAACGTTTCCGGTGGCCGCGTGGGCGAAGAGGTTGCAGGTTGGCTCGACCTGGCGCGCAAGCTGGGCCTGGCTGCTGGCAAGCTGCTGCGTTCTGCACCAGTTGCTATCGAGGTCACCGCATGCGGCCAGCTGTCCACTGAGGACGTCGAGGTGCTCGGTCTGTCTGCTGTTCGCGGTCTCTTCTCCGGCGTTACCAGTGAGGCAGTAACCTTCGTTAACGCAATGTCAATCGCAGATTCCCGTGGCGTCACCGTCAAGGTCTCCACCAAGGATGAGGCCAAGGGCCACAACTCCGTTGTCCGCGTGAAGGTCATTTCCGCTGAGGGCGATACCTCCGTTCTGGAAGGTGCACTCACTGGCATCGACGGCGTTGAGAAGATTGTCCGCATCGATGGCCGCGGCGTTGACATGCGCGCCACCGGCCGCAACCTGTTCTTCTCCTACTCTGACCGTCCAGGCGCACTGGGCGTTGTTGGCTCCGTCCTCGGCGGCGCTGGCATCAACATCGAGGCAGCTGCCTTGACCCAGGGTAAGAAGGATGAGACCGCCGTTCTGATTCTGCGCGTTGAGCGCGAAGTCAATGACGAACTCATCGCTGACATCCAGGCACAGCTTGAGGCAACCTCTCTGCAGGTAAACTTCGACGCTTAATGCCTCGAAGGTGCATCACCGGCCACCACATCCCACGCAGAAATGACTACGCGGGGAGTGGAGGCCGGTTTCTATTTGCCTAAGCGGCCTTGATTTCTTGGCCTAGTGCTAGCCCCTGTCACACTATTCCGCTAAAGTGGACATATCCACTGAATGAGAAAGGTGTCCCACATAATGAAACTTGCAGTTATTGGCGGCGACGGAATCGGCCCTGAGGTCACAGCAGAAGCAGTTAAGGTACTGCGTGCTGTTCGCGATGACATTGAGACCACTGAGTTCGATCTTGGTGCAACGCGTTATCTCAACAACGGCGAGCTGCTCACTGAAGATGACTTGGCTTCATTGCGTGAGCACGACGCGATTTTGCTCGGTGCGGTCGGTGCGCCGGGTCAGGTCCCTCCTGGAATCCTGGAGCGCGGCCTGCTGCTGAAGCTGCGTTTCGCTCTGGATCACCACGTGAATCTGCGTCCTTCCAAGCTGTACCCAACTGCTGTTTCACCTTTGTCTAACCCAGGCGACATTGACTTTGTGGTTGTCCGTGAGGGCACCGAAGGTCTCTACGCCGGTAATGGCGGTACCCTGCGTCAGGGCACCGAGCACGAAGTTGCCTCTGAGGTTTCTCAGAACACCCGCTACGGCGTTGAGCGCGTTGTCCGCGATGCCTTCAACCGTGCACAGAACCGCCGTAAGAAGCTCACTCTGGTACACAAGACCAATGTTTTGGTCAACGCCGGTGATTTGTGGCAGCGCACCGTCGATGAGGTCGCATCTGAGTTCCCTGACGTCACCGTTGATTACAACCACATTGATGCGGCAACCATCTACATGGTGACCGACCCTTCCCGTTATGACGTCATTGTCACCGACAACCTCTTCGGTGACATTCTCACCGACTTGGCTGGCGCCGTTGCCGGCGGCATCGGCTTAGCTGCATCCGGCAACATCGACTCCACCGGGACCAACCCATCCATGTTCGAGCCTGTCCACGGCTCCGCACCTGACATCGCCGGCGAAGGTATCGCTGACCCAACCGCCGCCATCCTGTCCGCGGCACTCATGCTTCGCCACCTCGGCGATGAAGACAACGCCCAGCGCATTGAAAAGGCCGTCTCCGAAGACGTCTCCGCCCGCGGAGATGAAGAAATCAAAACCGTCGTTGTTGGCGACCGCATCGCAGCTGCACTGGCGTAATAGCGAGCGCTAAGCTCCTAAAGCTACTTCATTTCAACTCCCTGAACTTCGACACGGTGGAAACTGTGCGTATTCAGGGAGTTTCTGCATGGAGAAGGGGCTAAACCGTGGAACACACGCGGAAGCCTTTGGGAAGTCGGCTGTGAATTCACAATAACCACGCACGGAGAATCAGGTGTGTTCTCGCAAAAGGGGCAACAACATGTCTGAATACTGCAGGCTTTCCAATGCATTTACCCCCTGAACCACGGTTGCTACCTTGTTTCAGAAATCCTGGCACTAACATTGGGGCTAATGAATACTTACTTAGGTTCTCAGTCAGCTTCTAGCAAGGGCGCCGCGCGTGGTTCCGGGTCGGGCAGGTTACGCCGGCGCGGACGGGCGGCGGTGGCAGCTATTGGTGCTGCGTTGTTAGTGGCTTCGTGTAGCGCTTTTACCTCAGACGAAGGATCGTCAGAGGATGGCCAGAATGTGGCCTCGCAGGGTGCGCCGACGGCTCCCAGCTTTGCGGTGGATGCACCGACGTCATTATCGGAGGCTGACCCATCGGGGCATGCTGCGGCGCAGCATTTCTTCCCGGCGGATGCGGGGGAGAATGACCCAGCTAGTGAGCAGCTGATCGTTGCGGGCGCTGATGAAGCGGACCAGTATGCGGCAGCGCAGTTGTCGGTGGAATCTGGTGCGCCGATGATGATTATTGCGGATGGCCCAGATGGTGATGAGGCCAAGGCGCAGATTGCTGAGCTTGCGCCTAATGAGGTTATTTCCTTCGGTATGGATTTGAGTGAAGACCCAGCTTTTGCTGAGTCAGATATTTCCTTTGAACTCGGTGGCACCTCCGAAGCGGGTACAGGAGAGGGGGAGGGCGGCGAGACCAACACCCAGGCAGCGCCAACCAGTATGGCGGAGATGGTGGCGCTGGAGAGCCCGAATGATGGCAAGGAAGGCACACCGGTGGTTCTTGTAGGCCCAGGTACGAACGTGGCGCAGGTGGCCACCGCACGTGCAGTGGGTGCGCCGGTGCAGGTGCTAGCGGCCGCAGACCCGCGGGCGACGTCTGAGTCGATGGCAGCGGTTGCTGAAGGCAACGTGGTGGCACTGGGTGAAGGCTTTGGCACCCAGGAAGAATTTGATGAGCAGGTCAAGCTTGCTGCTAATGGTGAACTACCCGGCGGAGGCGGACTGGTATTCCCAGGACGGCGCATGGTGGCGTTATACGGACATCCATCAGGCCCGGCCCTGGGCGTGATGGGGGAGCAGCCACCAGAAGAAGCTGTGGCACTTGCGGAGCAATATGCGGCGCAGTACCAGGAGCTGACTGACTGGCCAGTGGTTCCGGCCTTTGAAATTATCGCGACGGTCGCATCAGATGTGCCAGGTGCAGATGGTGATTACAGCAATGAATCGCAGCCGGAAGAGCTGCGCCCATATGTGGATGAAATTACTGAAGCAGGCGGCTATGCTTTCTTGGATCTGCAGCCGGGACGCGCGAGGTTGATCGACCAAGCCAAGATGTATGAGGACCTGCTCAAGCACCCCAACGTGGGCTTGGCACTGGACCCAGAGTGGAAGATTGGCCCAGATGAGGTGCCAATGACCAACGTGGGGCATGTGGAAGCAGAAGAAGTTAATGAGGTCAATGAGTGGCTGGCACAGCTAGTCCAAGATAATGACCTGCCACAAAAGGGCGTTATTTTGCATCAATTCCAGCAACAGATGCTGCGTGACCGCGACCAGATTGATACCAGCCACCCAGAGCTATCTTTCATCCTGCATGCGGATGGACATGGTGATGCGGGGCAGAAGTTTGATACGTGGGATGCCATGCGCCAGGGACTGAGCCCAGACTTCTTCATGGCGTGGAAGAACTTCATTGATGAAGACACGCCAATGTTTGACCCAACTCAAACTTATGAGGTTGATCCACGCCCATGGTTCGTGTCTTACCAGTAACCTAAGGCGCATGAGCGTCGAAGTAGAAGAAGTTCAATCATTCCTCGCCACAATTGAGCCCTTCCAGCATCTGCCGGAAGAAGAACTCGCTGCGCTGTCGGGGAAGATGACAGTCCGCTATGTCCGGCGGGAAGAAATCATCTTTGATTATGAAGAACCCAATGATTACCTGCGCATTATCCGCTCAGGTGCCATTGACATCATCGGCAAGGATGAGGTCTTGCTCGATCGTCGGGAAGCCGGATTAACCTTCGGGTATTCCACCATCATCGGCACAAACTCTTCGCGCTACCGCATGCAGGCGGTAGAAGACTCCCTGGTCTATGAGCTACCCCGGGAAGAATTCATCACTCTGTCCAAGCGCTACCCGGGGGTATCCAGGTTCTACTCTTCCCAGTCGCGCCGTATCCGTGCCGCGGCGGAGGAAGTCGCTAAAGCGGGGGCGAGCACGAATATCCTGCGCACGCACATCCATGACGTGAAGATCGCGCAGGCCAAATACTGCGCCCCAGGCTTGTCCATCCGTGAGGCAGCACAGCGCATGGAAAAAGACAACGTTTCCTCATTGCTGGTTATTGAAGATGATGAGCTCTTGGGCATCATCACTGACCGCGATATGCGAGGTCGCGTGGTCGCTCATGGCATGGATACCAGCCAGCCAGTGTCAGAGGTCATGACGCGGGACTTGCTGACGCTTGGTTCGGATTCATTAGCCATGGAAGCGCTATTGATGATGTCCGAGCGCAAAATCCATCACCTGCCCGTCGTGGACAAGGGCAATGTCACCGGCATCGTTACCCAAAATGACATCGCGCGCCTCTTGCACAATGACCCGGTATTTCTCACCACAGACCTATCGCGCAAGAACTCAGTGGATGAGCTCGCAGACGCCTTTACCCGTACCACCAAGGTGGTTGCCCAGCTGATTGAATCCGGCGCCGCACCAGAAGAATCCGCCGGCATGATCACCATCGCCGCCGACGCCGTTGCGCGGAGGCTTTTTACCTTAGGCATTGAGAAATACGGGCCACCGCCGTGTGACTTCGCATTCGTCGCAGTTGGCTCCCAAGGCCGCAGGGAGATGGTCTTGGCCTCCGACCAAGACAACGCATTAGTGCTTGCCGATGACTTCCTGCCTGAACACGATGCCTATTTCCAGAAGCTCACCAGTTTCGTCTGTTTAGGCCTAGATAGGGCAGGGCAAGTGCTGTGTCCCGGTGACATGATGGCCATGAACCCACAATGGCGCATGACTGTTAGCCAATGGGAAAAGACCTTTTCCACCTGGATTGGCGCGCCTGGCCCAGATGCGTTGCTCAATGCGCAGATCTTCTTCGACTTCCGCGTTATCGCCGGGAGCCAAGAACTAGGGGATAGAGTCCACCAAACCGCCGCGCGACTCGGCGCCGGTGCCCGTAGAATGCACGCGCACCTGGCATCGCTAGCAGCGCGCCGGGAACCACCATTGACTTTCTTCAAGGGCCTGGTGGTGGAACGCTCTGGGGACTATGCGAACACACTGGACGTAAAGAAGGGCGGCAGCGCCGGCATTGTCCAGATGGCGCGTCTCTTCGCACTCTCAGCCGGAGATGCATCTGTGGAAACCCGCGAGCGCCTAAAACAATCGGCGGGCAAGACCGTGAGCACAACTGGTGCGCAGAATCTACATGATGCCTTTGATTATCTTCGCTCCATCACATTGAGGCACCAAGCGCTACAAGTGAAGACCGGCGAGCAACCGAATTACCACATTGATCCCAAGCAGCTATCTGGCATGGAGCGCGAAAACCTCAAGGACGCATTCTCCATTATCAAGAGCATGCAAGGCGCCTTGGCCACAAAGTATCCAGTGCGCAATATCTAGAGAGTGGAGGTGAGAAGTCGTGGCATTATTTAATTTCCTTAAACAGCGCAAGAGGTTCGATATTGGTGCGCCCGCACCCAATTCACTTCTTGAGGACGTGGAGTTCTTGGCTGTAGACATGGAGACCACCGGACTCAAACCCAAAGAAGACCAGATTGTGTCTATCGGCTGGGTGCCGGTCACCAATAACCAGATCCACCTAAGCGGTGCGAAATACGTCCTCATCAAAGGCGTGGAGGTCGGGCAATCAGCAACTATTCATCATCTCACCGATTCAGACCTAGAAGACGGTACGAGCCTGGATGAAGCAATCACCATGCTCATTGAGGCACTTCAGGGCAAGGCTTTGCTTACGCACTTTGCGCCGATAGAGACGGCCTTTTTAAACGACGCCTGCATGCGCCTGTGGGGCAAAGAACCAAAGCTCTCAGTCGTGGACACCTTTGCCCTCGAAAGGCTTCATATGGAGCGTATGGGAACCTATCCGCGTGGGGAAGACTTGCGCCTGGCTCGGGCACGTTCGCGCTATAGCCTGCCAAATTATCGCAACCACAACGCGCTAACTGATGCCATTGCCTGTGCGGAGCTTTACCTCGCGATGGCGGCGCACCGCCCGCAGAAGCGATTGAGTGAAATGCAGAAAAATCTGCAAATCTAATGACAGTTAGAAACGCATAAAGTTTCACAACTAAAACTTCGCAAGACCAAGCATTTACTGCTATTAACCGGGATGTAAAGTTGTTAGCCCAATCCTTTGCAAGTATGCAAAGATACGATTTAGTAGCATTGACTACATGCGTTTAGGACGAATTGCACACCCCGAAGGAATCTGCTTTGCCATTATTGAAGGCGACAGCGATGACCCAAAGAGTGACCAGCTTGTAGCTAAAGAAATTGCTGGCACTCCATTTACCACTCCAGAGCCAACCGGCCGTGAGTGGAAGCTTAATGAGGTTCGCCTCTTGGCTCCATCTTTGCCAACCAAGGTTGTGGCTTTGGGCCGCAACTATGCAGACCACGTTGCTGAGGTCTTTAAGGAATCAGCAGATTCTCTGCCACCAACCATCTTCATCAAGCCTTCCACTGCCGTTATCGGCCCAGAGGCGCCAATCAAGATTCCTGAGTTCGCCACCAAGGTGGAATTCGAGGGCGAACTGGCAGTAGTTATCTCCAAGGTTTCCAAGAACATTGATCCAGATAACTGGAAGGACCACGTTCTTGGTTTCACCATTTGTAACGATGTCTCTTCCCGTGACCTGCAGTTCCAGGACGGCCAGTGGGCACGTGCCAAGGGCATTGACACTTTCTGCCCACTCGGCCCATGGATCCAGACTGATCTGGATGCGCTTGACCTCGATGATCACAAGATCAACGCTTACCTCACCCACGACGGCGAGCGTGAGCAGAAGCAGGATTCCAACACCAACCAGATGATTGTGAAGATGGGCGGCATCCTCGCGGAAATCTCCCAGTCCATGACTCTGCTCCCAGGTGACGTCATCACTACCGGCTCACCGGCGGGTACCGCACCAATGTTCAATGGTGACCGCATTGAGATTGAGATTCCTAAGGTCGGAATCCTTGCCAACCCAATTGAGAATGCATAATTCTTAAGCTCGAAGTAACTCGCCCCAGGTAACGCGCAGATGCGTTCCTGGGGCTTTTGCTGTTTGTGTTCGAAACGGCGCCAGGACTGGGCGTGCGTCCAATAAAACCCAGTAGGAGAAGCTATTGGCGCTGCGGTCTAGAGATTTTGAATACCCATCGCACGCACGATGGTTTGTAGCTTTGCGGTGGTTTCTTCGAGCTCGGCTTCAGGGTCGGAGTCTTCGACGATTCCGCCACCGGCCCATGCGCGGGCGGTGAGTCCATCGCCGGCAACCTCCGCGCAGCGAATGGCGACGACGTATTCACCATCGCCGTTAGAATCGCACCAGCCAACGGCACCGGAGTAGAAACCGCGGTCGGTTTCAGCGGTGCAAATGAGCGATTTTGCGGCTGCGGTTGGTGTGCCGCAGATAGCCGGGGTTGGGTGACACAATGTAGCCAATTCCAGCGCCGTGGTAGAAGGTTTCTTCAGCGTGCCGGTAATTGGAGTGCCCAAGTGCCACATCTCATTGGTTTGAACCAGCTGGGGCCTAGATGGAGCGTGGAATTCCGAGCAGAGCGGTCGAAGAATCTCCACCAAGTGGTCAACCACGAAAGCATGCTCGCGCAGATCCTTAGCGGAGTTGATCAGATGTTGACCGGCAGCGTGATCTTCCTCGGTGTTCGCGCTACGGGCAGCGGACCCAGCAAGTGGGAAAGCGCTAACGATATTGCCTTGCTTTTTTACTAATACCTCGGGAGAGGCGCCGACTAGCATCGCGCCGTCATATCCAGCTGGAGTGAGATCAGCGGCGAATCCATTGCGGTGATTCGACATGTCGATAAGACGTGCTGCGACCAGCATGGGGTCTACTGGGCCATCGAATTCGATGTCAACAGCGCGAGCTAGAACGACTTTCTCCAAGCGTGAAGCAGTAATCGTTCCGATGGCAGCTTCAACGCGACGTAGATGCTCATGCGGATCGGGATCGACAGCGGAGACTTCCGAGGTCAACGTTTGATTGCGGAAAAAGGAGTGTGGCTCGAGTGCGCCTTCTTCTCGAATGATTGATTCCGGAACGGTCAAAGCAGCGGGCTTGTCCAAATCAAAGGGAAGTGCGCCAACGACCATTTCAACGCGCTGTGCCTCAATATCGTCAATGGCTTTATCGACATTGACGTAGGTTTTTACCGACCCTTGAGTACGCACAGAGCCCGTTGCACGAGACAACAGGAAGTCAGGCGTAGTTGAAGGGCGAGAGGCAGACACAACGAAATACACTACTTCCATATACGGCGAGTATTAAAATTGAGGCCCCCTAATTCACAGAGAAGCTCAAAGCATGTCCCCCGAGCGGGAAAGAAGAGGCGGAAGGACAATGCCGTTCCCCAATCTGGAAGCGAATAACCGGGCTGGTCTAACATTGTGTTTATGACTCAAGAAGTACGCGTACGCTTTTGCCCGTCGCCCACTGGTACTCCGCACGTTGGTATGGTGCGAACCGCCCTTTTTAATTGGGCTTATGCTCGCCACACTGGCGGCAAACTCATTTTCAGAATTGAAGATACTGATGCTGCCCGTGACTCAGAAGAGTCATACCAGGCAATCATTGACTCCTTGACCTGGCTGGGTATGGGCTGGGATGAAGGCGTCAATGTTGGTGGCCCAAATGAGCCATACCGTCAGTCACAGCGCATGGACATCTACGCGGATGTTCTGGCGAAGCTCAAGGAAGCAGGCCTGGTATACCCGGCGTACTCCACCGCAGAAGAAGTAGAAGAGCGCCACAAGGCTGCTGGCCGCGATCCAAAGCTCGGCTACGACAACTACGACCGCGAGCTCACCGATGAGCAGGTCGCCGCATTCGAGGCCGAGGGCCGCAAGCCAGTCTGGCGTCTTCGTATGCCGGAGCAGGACTGGTCCTGGACGGACCTGGTGCGCGGTGAGATGACCTTTAAGGCTGAAACCCAGCCAGACTACGTCGTGGCACGCTCTAACGGCGCACCGCTGTACACCCTGGTTAACCCAGTCGATGACGCGCTCATGCAGATCACCCACGTCCTGCGCGGCGAGGATCTTCTGTCTTCCACGCCACGTCAGCTGGCGATGTATGAGGCCCTCAAGCAGATTGGCATTACCGATTTCACCCCAGAGTTTGGCCACCTGCCATTCGTGATGGGGGAGGGCAATAAGAAGTTGTCCAAGCGTGATCCACAGTCCAACCTGTTCAATCACCGCGATAATGGCATCATCCCAGAGGGCATGCTCAACTACCTCTCACTGCTGGGATGGTCCTTGTCTGCCGATCAGGACATCTTCTCTGTTGATGATCTTGTTGCTAACTTCGACATCAAGGACGTTTTGGGCAACCCAGCACGTTTTGATCAGAAGAAGCTGGAAGCAATCAACGCTGACCAGATTCGTCTGCTCGATCCAGAAGAGTTTGCTTTCCGTCTGCGTAACTATCTGACTGAGTACACCGACTTTCCTGAAGACTACGACGGTGAGAAGTTCGGCATTGCCGCCGACTTAGTACAGACCCGCATCAAGGTGCTTTCCGATGCCTACGATCTCCTCAAGTTCCTCGTCATCCCTGACGCTGAACTGACCCTGGATGAAAAGTCCGCTAAGAAGAACCTGAAGGAAGACGCTGTAGAGCCGCTAGAAGCCGGTATTACCGCGCTTGAGGCAGTAGAGGAGTGGAACACTCCAAATATCGAAGCAGCGCTCACCAAGGCTCTTATTGAGGACCTCGAACTCAAACCACGCAAGGCCTACGGTGCACTCCGCGTCGCGGTTTCCGGCGCGGCTATCTCTCCACCTCTGTTTGAGTCCATGGACCTGCTTGGCAAGGAATCCACCTTGGCGCGCCTCAATGCTGCACGTGCGGTAACTCCATTCCAAGCGGCAGAGTAGCCACTTGAGCTAAGCCCAAAACAATCCCCAGTCTGCAGCAGATTACACGCGTGAAATTAGCTGTACGCTGGGGATTTGGCTTAGTTCAGGATAATGGATATAGTTATAAACCGTTGCAGAGAGCGGTGAGTGCCGAAATTCAAAGCAATGATGGCCTATGGTGTAATTGGCAACACAGCGGTTTCTGGTACCGTCGTTCTAGGTTCGAGTCCTGGTAGGCCAGCAGTGATTACTGCTAAGAAATTAGTATTATCACGTCCTAATGCCCCGTTCGTCTAGCGGCCTAGGACGCCGCCCTCTCACGGCGGTAACACGGGTTCAAATCCCGTACGGGGTACAAATAGAAATCCTTCCAACCATATTCGGTTGGAAGGATTTCTGCATTCCTAGAATTTTTATTTACTTCAGGTCGTCGTTTCACTACCTCCGACTAGAAGTGGTGCAACGACGGTCTGAAGGTAAGAAGTGCCTAGCTCATCACGTATTTAAGCCGATGCTTCAGATTCCTCAGGCGCATAACGCATGCCGATGGACCGTGGTGCGGTTTCCACAAAACCCATAGATTTGTACAAGGGACGGCCAGGTGCATCGGCCATCAAGACGATATAAGGATTTTCTGGCGCAGCGGTGAGAATTCCCTTGAGAAGTTCGTCTAGGACTGCGCGTCCGATGCCTTTGCGTTGATGCTCGGGGTCTGTCGCCATATCTGCAATCAGGAAGCACCAGCCGCCGTCACCAATGACGCGACCCATGCCGACGGTCTGATGCGTATCAGTATCGTTAACCCGTACCCAGAGCCAGGTGTTGTCGAAGATTGGTTCTGCTTGTTCAGCAGTCTTTGGCGTGAGGCCGGTGTCCTTGCGCAGGCGCAAATAGTCTTCGATCGAGGGTGCCCTATGCTCCAGTTCGTAACGTAAATCCATGCTCCCAAGCGTAACTAGCTGCATTGACCTCGGCGACGCGTTCGGGATCTCCGAGCCTTGGGCCCAGAATGACTAGGACGATAAATACGAGAACTACTACTGCGGTAAGCGCAACCCATAGCCACTGAGCTTTCGGACCCGCCCAATGCGCAATCCATGCACCGGCAGCGGCGCCCAAGGTGTTGAAGAGTAAGTCATCAATATCGCTGAATCCAAGTTGGAAAGCGAATTGAGAAATTTCAATGAGCAGGGAGAAACCTGCGCCGTGCAATGTTGTCAGACCAACCCGGCCAACCAGGAGATACGCCAAGACTCCAAAAGGGACGAAGAAAGCAAAGTTACCGCCATAGCCAAACACCTGTGTGAAGAGGCTTGAGGACTCCCACAAGTCGTTGAGCGGTACCAGGGAGAGTCCCCGCACTCTCTGGTTCTCTGGCTGCCACAGCAACCCGATCATGAAGAATGCTTTGAGCATCGTCAACGAGACGATGACGCCGCAATAGGCGAGCAGCGCAGTTAGTATGGCACCTCGGCCTGCGGGGTGGGAACTTTGGGAATTCATGGAGAAATCATATGTCACAGGCAGCCAATAGCACTCAATAACTCTGTGGTGAGACGGACGTGATGAGAACGCGGATTGTCTCCGTCTCACCGCGCGCGTCTACTTTTTCAGAATCCAGTTAATAAGAGCCATGATTCCGAAGACAACTGTGGCTAATCCAGCAACGATAGACAAAGCGAATATAGGGATTGCGACATCGTCAGAGTATTGCATGATGATGAGCACGCAGGTGATCAGGAATAGCGTGACAGAGGCCGCAGCGGAAACTCCGGCACCGATCAGGGCCTTCTTCAGTTTCGGCCGCATCGGTTCTACTTCAGAGGAATGCGCCTTTTGTACCGCTGCAGGCTTCTGGGGCGTGGAGGTTGCGAGATAGTCCCCGTAGCTAACTGTATTGGCGTTCTCTCTTGGTAATCCTGAAGAAATCAAGGTTGGCTTGGACGCTTCACTAGGTGGGGTCGGCTGATCCAACACCTCATCAAGTCTAGTCTGAGTCTCGACAGGCTTTGGCTCAGCTCCAGACTCTTTAACTGGCTCGTGCGTGATTGGTTCATCCTCTACCTCTTCATCAATCGTAGAATCTAGAGCATCCTCGTATTCCAGTTCCGCCAGTTTCTGCTTAGCCCACACGTCGAAGTCAGCTTGGCGGATGAGTGGCTTGTTGTGCATCTTTGCCATTTTCATTTTGCCGTCGGTGGCGCTCGGGTCATCAGTGACTAAAACATCACAGCGAGTCTTGGTGACTGCCTGCTTGTACTCGATGCCAAGCAGTGAGCACAGCCCTTGGAGGGGCTCGCCCTGTGGAAGCAACACACCGTCAACATATGTGGAGCCTCGGAAAGATACACGTGTTCCCGGCGTCAAGATATCTTCAGGCTTGGCCCAGACGTATTCAAAGACCTCAGTCTCGGGCTCGTCGTTGACCGTCTGTTCTTCAACCACGGGTGGAGGCGTAGGAGCCGTAGCCGGTGTCGGGGAAGTTTCAGGTGCCTTGGTTGCCTCAACCTGTTCGGAGGCTTCAGCTGGCTCGGCGAGGAATGGACCGTTGTAGTACCAGTGCTCGAAGTCATCTTGGCTGATGATTGGTTTGCCATATTCTCGTGCGTTTTGCGCTTTTCGGGACTGAGAGGCTGGGTCGTGTGCGACTAGAACATCGCAGCGAGACTTTGAAACACCTTTCTTGTACTCAAGGTTTACAGATTCGCAGATTTCCTTGAGACGGTCATCGTCAGCAGGACCACCAAGCAAGTTATTGCGGCCGGTGAAAGCAATGCGTGTCCCAGGGGTAAGAAGTGACGGCACGTCGAGATTATTGGATTCGACTTCCGGCAGGATCAGGTCGGTCATTCCAGCGCGAGCGGCACGAGCGCGAATATCGGCCTCCTCAGCTTCAGTCCAATATCCGCGGGAGACCGCCCAAGCAGAGAGGAGGTCTGCAGTTTCAGCGACTTCTTCGTCCACTAGATTATGGGTAGGTCCGCCGGAGAAAGCTGCCCACGCATGGTCGGAATCAGTCGCGTGAGTCTTATCCAGGTCCATAGGGCTAGTTGGAGCCCACGACGGTATGAACACGGAGCCTTCTGCTTCCTGGGATGCAGGTGGAACCACTTGACCATGACTGATGGGGAAAGGCTTTTGCTGGTATGCAGACACCATGGCATGGCAGCGCTCAATGACGTCTGAACCAGTCAGAGAAACGTTGAACTCGGAAACGTCGTAGCCGGTACCGAGGGCTAAGTCCATGCCCTTTTCTTGATGCCGAATGGCGCGCTCGAGCATGGGCAGGTTATCACCGACGATGATGCGTCCCTCCGCTTGGCGCAGCAGTAGCGGCCAGAAGTCAGAAAGTGTTGGGGCCATGGCCAAGCCACCCGATGGAACATTGTGGCTCTCACCGAAGCTTCCCAGGTCCGACATCGGGTTGATCCAGGTTCCGAATTCGGCGACTTTTCGGTCATTGTCGAGGATGACTGCGTGAATGCGCGCGACGTGGTCACTAATGCCAAAGTTGACGCCATCAATGGACAGGAAGGTAATGCGGTTGGTGGTCACCGCGGGGCCGACATCGCGACGGATGCGGCGCACCAGTGAGTTATTCGCACGAACATGGCGTGGCTCCACTGGGGCACTGAAACGGAGATTGTCCAGGCTCACACCACGGGAGAGTGCGACATAGAACTGGCCGTCCGTGGCAGTGCCACCGGCAAGGTTGATAAAAAGCTTAGGGATCGTCTTGCCCTGAGATTTATGAATAGTAATCGCCCAGGCGAGGATGACGGGAAATTGGCGCACGCTGCCGATGGCCTCTGAGCCCAGGCCGGAATCGGTGACCGTAGGGCGCTTGATCTCCCAGACGTGCTTCTCCAGTTCAACGGTCTCACCAGAATGGTCGAGATTCACTGTGATCGTATCGTTGGTTGCTTTGGTGATTGTTCCAAAAGAACCGTTGACGAATCTATTCATGGGGTCATTAATAACCGTCATTACACGGGCGCCAACGGCATAGTGGAGTTCTTCTGATGCGGAGAAAGAGTTGGTGTCAGCTTCACCGAAGCGCTCAGCAACGCTGAGGAATTTTGTCGTGTCCAGGGCAGCAAGGCGTGCATGGTTGATTTTGTCCACGCCCTTACGCCTGGAAGCCAGCGTTACCCAGTCATTGGGTGCTTCAAAGTCGCTATCAACTTGCTGGTTGAGACGGCTTAGAGCGGCATCACTCAGAGAGCCTTCGCGCACCTGATTGAGGATTTCAATGAATTCTTCATCAGACTGGCGCCACACGGTGGTGAGGTTGATACTGTTCAGAGCCACTTGGTCATAGCAGTGCGCGGAGAAGAAGTAAGGGGAGTCCCAGTTTTCGGTGAAGATCTTGGATTCTTGTTCAGTGACTACGGGTGGTAGCTGAAGGAGGTCTCCGACGAGGACGAGTTGGACTCCACCGAATGGGCGGTTGTTCTTGCGCAGGCGCTGCAGCGCGAGGTTCATCATGTCGAAGAGGTCTGCGCGGACCATCGAGATCTCATCAATAACAAGGATGTCCAGAGACTGCATGATCTTGGCGGTATTTGAGCTAGCCCACCAGCTGCCACCAGACTTAATGTCATCTGGATACATGCCTGGCCGGAACCCAAAAGCCTTGTGGATGGTGAATCCACCAACATTGAGGGCCGCAACACCGGTTGGTGCAGTGACCAGAATCTGCTGATTGGTTGTTCCTTCGAGGAAAGTTCGAAGGAGTGTGGATTTGCCTGTTCCTGCCTTGCCTGTGATGAGAACGTTCTGACCGCTGTTGATGCGGTTGAGCGCGTCTTCGAACTCGTGCGTAATGGTGATAGCCATGAATCTCCCCAAAGGACTCTAACTGTCTGCAGTTATCGATTTTGTATGTCTATCAACAATTTAAACAGCACAATTAGACACCGGCAGGATAAAGGCGTTCGAACTTTCGAACCTAGCCATTTTCGGGGTATGACAGCGTGTTGTATTACCTGGAGAAAGCGGAACCGCCCGGAAACTGCAATGAATATTCATGCTAGTTTCCAGGCGACTAGTGCTACCGAGAGGCTTAAGGTGGGGGACCAACCTACGCTACGACAGAGCTGGAGACTCCCAGAGATTTAGGGGAGTACCAATATTCTTTTCCACCGCGGTGCGGTAGATATCGGTAGCCCACGCTACGTCCTCAACAGGCATGCCACCGGCTGAATAAAGGATGATCTCCTCATCGTTTCGGCGAGCAGGGGCATCAGAGGTAGCGATATCGGCTATCTCCTCAATCTGGGTGGTTGCTAGCTTCCCGGACCTCGTGAGGTCATGCCAATGGGTGCCAATGATGCCAAGGTTCTGATAAGCCTGATCCCCGTATTCATCAGCCCAAGCATCATAGAGTCGCCAGGAATCAACCACCAGGCGAGAATTGTCTGATGCGAGGAAATCGTCATCGAAGCGCACGGCTGCGGGAAGCAGAAGCAGCGCGCCGGGCTGAAGCCACTCGTGATTGATATAGGGATATCCCTGGGAACCAGACGCATCCGTCGTGACGGTGACGGTGAGGATGTCCGATACTTTGGCCACAGCTTCTAACGAAGGCGCAGACTCCACGCTGGTGATGTGCGGGAAGCGGGCCCGGATATAGTCAGCAAAGCGCTGTACGTCAGCGTCATCGATTCCTTTGGCCACGATGGAATCGATACTTGGGCATTGGGAAAGCGTCGCCTCGGTAACCGCACGACCGATAACGCCAGGTCCAACCACACCCAGTACCCGTGAGTCTTTCTTTGCCAAGTGCTTGACCGCAACACCTGGAATAGCTCCTGTGCGATAAGCGGAGAGCATGTTGCCTGACATGTGCGCCAAGGGTGCGCCCGTGTCAGTGTCATTGAGCGTGAAGAGGTGAATTGAGCGAGGAAGACCTTTCGCACGGTTTGCGAGGTTCGAGCCGTACCATTTGACGCCGGTCGTGCCGAAGCGCCCACCGAGATAGGCCGGCATCGCCATGAAGCGACGGTCAGGCCCGTCTGCCGGCATGGTGGGAAAGCTGGGCGCTTGAGGGAAATCAATCATGGCGCCGTGGGACATGGCGGTCGCGCCAGCCATGCGGAAATCGCCTTGGCGGAGAAGAATGAGGGTTTCTTCCATGACATCGACGCAGCGTGCCATATCGGTGACGCCTGCTTCAATCATGTCGGGTTCATTGAGATAGCGGAAATCGATGCGTTGATCGGACATCGGCATGCCTTTCTGACTAGGTTGCTAAGTGAATATGTAGACCAAGAAATGAGCTTTACTGCGTGCTTCCATAGCCACCACCTCCTGCCGTTCGGATAGATATTCCTTGGCCTTCTTCCAGGTCGAATTTGCTCATTGAAGGCAAGGTTGTTGTCTCCTCCTCCTTATGCAATTGAATCTGTGCATTTGTGCCCGCAGCGCCTCCTTTCAGTCCCCATGGCTCGGTTGTCACACGGGAGGTTCCAGCGACAACCGTGGCGGTGCCATGAGTAAGGGTGAGATGTCGAAGCAGCCCGTCGCCGCCGGAGGTGCGTCCTTTGCCGCCGGTGCCGCGGGAGATTTCATAGGCTTCTACGCGCAATGGGTATTCGCGCTCGATGACTTCACACGGGGTATTGCGCGTATTGGTCATGTGCGTATGGGTTGCTGAAGCGCCATTCATATCGAAGGCAGCGCCTTGCCCGCCGCCATAGGTTTCGACGTAGGAGTAGTAGTCGCCGGACCGGGTATCGACGCCGCCGATGGTCATGATGCTCATGCTGCCACTCGATGCCGCCGGAACGAGGTTTTCCGTGAATTCATCAAATGCGCCGAGCAGCGTATCGACGATACGTTGTGACGTCTGAGTGTTGCCATGGGCAACCGGTGCAGGAAACTCTGCGTGCACCAAGCTTCCGGGTCGAGTGCGTACTTCAATCGGAGCGGTCAACCCAGCATTCGATGGGAGAGAGGGATCAGCCAGCATTTTGACGACATAGGCAGCACACGCCTGTGCCACCGCATAGGAGCAGTTCACCGCACCTTTAACCTGGTCACCAGTTTCGGTGAGGTCAATAGAGATGGTGTCGCCGGAAACGGTCACGGTGGCAGTAATCGGGATATCGACTTGCTCAACACCATTGTGCTCGAGATAGTCAGTAAACGTGCCGGTGCCATCGGGAAGCTTACTGATGGCTGCGCGAGTCCGACGTTCGCCATAGGCCACCAGCGCGTCGCACGAACGTCGAAATTTTTCCGTGCCCCATTCATCAATCAAATCGAGGACACGACGTTCACCCAGACGGTTCGCTGCGACTTGGGCCATGAGATCACCACGGGTTTTCTCCCCAGTACGGATATTCATCAGAAGGAATGCGAGGGTTTCTCGCTGCAATTCGCCTTGGGAAAAGAGCTTGATGGGCGGAACCCGGATACCTTCTTGGAAGATTTCAGTCGCTTCTGTGGCCATTGACCCTGGTGTCATTCCGCCGATATCAACGTGGTGAGCCATCGTTGCCACCAGCGCCACCACCGTTTCTTCCGCAAAGACCGGAGTGATCACGCACATATCCGGTAGGTGAGAACCTCCGAGATATGGGTTATTGGTCATCAGAACATCCCCGGGCTTGAGATTCTCAGACCCGTATTCCGCAATAACATTTGCGATCAATGTGGGCATCAACCCCAGGTGGAGTGGAATGTGCTCAGCTTGAGAAATCAGCCGGCCCTCAGGTCCATAAATGCCTGCGGAACAATCACGCCTGTCTTTGATATTGGGGGAGTAGGAGGTACGAATAAGTGCCGTACCTACTTCTTCAGAGATTGAGGTGAGGCGGTTACGAGCGATTTCAAGCTCAATGGCATTGAGATCAGAAGATGCTGTAGTCATGTTCTCTACTTTCCAATCCGGCTCAGGTGGAGGAAACCAAACTCATCACAGTGACACACCTGGTCAGGCCGGATATAGGTCGTGGTGTCGAATTGATCAAGGATGGCAGGCCCGTGAATATTGGCGCCGGGGTCAAGAGCATCCCGGTCATAAATCGGGGTATCGGTCCACTGGCCATCGATGTAGACCGGACGCTGTGCTTTCGGGGTTAATGAAGCATTACCCGTGGCACCAATTTTCTGTTGCGGAACAACCGGCATCCCAATGGTGGCAACAAGGCGGGCAACCACAACTTCCATCTCCGCATCCGGATCCTGGAAGCCATAGCGCTCTTCGTGAGCTTGATCGAAGGCTGCACGCTGCTTCTCCCAATCAGCGATGAAAGGGATGGTGAGCTCATAGCTTTGACCGATGTACCTGGCATCAACCAGGCGTTCGCTCTCAAAGTCTGACGTTGACATTTCCGTCTTCGCCTCTTCGCTCAGCTGCTCATAAGCTGTTTCTAATTTCTCGAACCCAGTGGAGCGATTGGCCTGAACTGGGGCAGCAAAGTCATGCCTAATGGGCGCATCCAGCATGCCCACTGCGGAAGCAATACCTGGAAGGGGCGGAATGATGGCAGTCTGCATGCCCAACTCATGAACCAGATCAGCACCGTGCAGCGGGCCTGCGCCGCCGAAAGACATGAGATGGCAGGAGCGGACATCGATGCCGCGTTCCACACTGACCTTGCGGATTCCACGCGCCATGGTTGCTGCAATGACCTGGAGGATTCCCTCGGCGCATTCTTCAGCACTCAAATTCAATTCTTTTCCGAATCCCTCCATGCGCTGATAAGCAGCATCATGGTCCAACTCGAATCTGCCACCGAGCAAATTAGTGCCAAGCCTCCCCAAGACCACATGGGCATCAGTGACCGTAAGCTCGGTTCCTCCCCGCTGATAAGCGATGGGGCCCGGCTCAGCGCCCGCGCTATGTGGACCCACCCGCAAGCTTCCGCCTGAGTCTTGCCAGGCAATAGAGCCTCCGCCAGCACCGATGGTGTGAACATCCACGCTGGGCAGACGCAGCGGCATGGAGTCAATCTCACCGGTGGTGGTTTCATCCGGTTCACCGTCTCGAATCAACGCGATATCGGTACTGGTGCCACCGATATCAAAGCTAATGACCTTGTCGAGTCCCACGTGTCGTGCCCAATTAGCCGCGCCCACAACACCTCCGGCTAGACCAGATAACACCGTGCGGGCGCTATGTGTACTAGCAATCTTTGGATTGAGAAGCCCACCATTTGATTGCATCACCCACAGGGGAGAGGGGATTTCCAGTTCTTCGATATCCTTTTCCAGCCGCCCCATGTAGCCAGACACCTTGGGGCGGACATAGGCATTGACCGCTGCCGTGGATGTGCGATCATATTCGCGCATCTCAGAAGTAATCTCCGTCGCAGCCGACACAATCGGTGCAACCTCTAGCTCCTGCAGCCGCTGAGCAGCATGCGCCTCATGCTCATTATTGGCATAAGCATTGAGGAAAGAAATAACCAGCGCATCGAGATTGAGCCCACGCAGCTCCTCAGCAACTTTTTCTAGCTCCTGGTCATCGAGCGGTGTGATGACCTTGCCCCCGGCATCGATACGTTCACTGAGTTCGCCAATGTATTCATCATCAATCAAGGGGTCGACGCGGTGCTCTTTGTCATTGTAAATTGACGGCCGGGCCTGGTGAGCAATGGCCAATACGTCGCGGAAACCTTTGGTGGTTAGCAGCCCCACTCGTGCGCCGTCGCGAGTGAGAACCGTGTTTGTTGCCACCGTCGTGCCATGCACCAGCCTCGTAATATCCCGAGCGCTTTCATCTTGTTGCTCTAAAGCTCCGGTGATGCCGGTGATGACCGCTTCATCTGGTGCAGAAGGAGTAGATGGCACCTTCCACACTGAAAGGGAACCATCCTCGCGGCGCAGACCAATATCGGTAAACGTACCACCGGTATCTACAGCGACCTGGAGACCTGGTTGAGCTTGCGTAGTTTCAGAAGAGTTCATGATTTCCTCCTATTCGATTGCATCAATGAGCTGTGAGTTCTTAGTTTCCGGCAGCATCGACAGCGCAATGATTCCAAGTACTGCTCCGACAATGGCGATCGTCATGATGGAATAGCCCCAGCCAATGGAAGCTGCTGCTACACCAACGGTCAGTGGACCAAAAGCGGCGAGACCACGGCCGAAGTTATAAGCAATAGCCTGCCCAGTCGCGCGCACCTCGGTAGGGAAGAGCTCTGCCAGATAAGCGCCAGTGCCACCAGCCTGCCCGGAAGCAAAGAAACCAAGTAGCAAGATGATCGCGATTCCCAGTTCCGGACGCGCCGCGGGTGTCAGGACGAAGAGCGAGACACTAGCGGCGGAGCCCAGGAAAAAGAAGAGGAATGTCTTGCGTCGCCCAATCGCGTCAAGCAAGAATCCTGATGCGAGATAGCCAATGAAAGAACCAATGATTGCCACCCAGGTGTATGTTGCCGTACCGACGATGCTCAGTCCGCGTTCTTCTTGAAGGTAGGTGGGAAGGAAAATGAATACTGAGTAGTAGATGGCCTGGACACCAACTCCGAGCAGCGTGGCGGTAAGAGTCCGTGCACGAAGGTCGGACTTGAATAGGCGTGAGAACTTTGCGCTTGATTGCTTCTTCGCCGGCTTTTCTTCACCACTGGCCTCAGTCGCGTCCTTAGTCGTCCGCCGAATCACAAAGGCCGCTAGTGCGGGCAGGATTCCCACGAGGAAGAGATAACGCCATGCTACTTCTGGCGGAAATATGGAGTACAGGGTCAAGTAGGCGGTAGTAGAGACCGCCCAGCCGATTGCGTAGCAGCTCTGGACGATGGCCAGTGCGCGACCACGCTTTTCCGGTTGCGCATACTCAGCAACCAGCGCCGCACCGACGGCCCACTCACCGCCGAAGAAGAGTCCTTCGAGTGTCCGCCACAGCATAAAATCGAATGTCCCTTGGGACGTAGCAGTCAGCGCTGTGAAAATGCTGTAGCCGAGGATAACCACGGTAAGCATGTTGACGCGCCCATATCGGTCAGCCAGGTTGCCGAAGATAACTCCGCCAACGGCGGAAGCAACGATACTGATGGCCGTGACCCAACCGGAGGCACCGGAGCTCATGCCCAGCACAGGCATGGCTGCAGTAAGGGCAAAGCCATACATTGTCCACGTGAATCCGTCGAGCCCCCAACCGATACCGGAGGCCGCGATGGCTCGTCGACGATATTTTGCTACGTGGGGATCCTCGGTCGATGTATCTGAGGAGCGTTCTTGGTGTTCGTGTGTCATAACTTTACTCTCAATTCTGGAGTGATCTAGATTATGTATACGAGTGGTATACATGGTTGCACGCTTTTGAAGCCTTTGGAAGGGGTTTCTTAAAGACAGCACTCCAACTGGTAGAAAGAAATCTATGAGCACACGCACCCGAAGCGCCCGCGAACGAGCCTATGAGCAGTTACGACGCCGAATTCTCACGTTGGAACTGGCTCCTTCGCAACGCCTAGATGAAAATCGAATTGCGGAAGAGCTCGGCGTGAGCCGTACCCCCGTTCGGGAGGCATTTCACCAGCTATCGGCAGAAGGCTTGGTAGACATCGTCTCTCGCGGCGGATATGTCGTCGCCGATATGAATTTGCACCGTTTTCGTGAACTCATTGAGGCCCAACATATTTTGGTTCGCGCCGTCACTCACTTGCTAATAGCCCGTGCAACCGACGAGGACCTTGAACAGCTAGAAGAAGCAGTTCGTACCGTTGATAGCTCCGAGCAATCCCGCGACCCGCATTCAATCGCCGAGGCAAACGCAACCCTCCATATTCTGGAGGCGCGATTAGCAGGCAATGACTACCTACTAGCCATGGCCGAGCGCGTTCACACCCACCTGCAGCGACTAGCATTTCTTAGCTTCGGCGGCGCCGGCGGCATCGGCGGAGGACAAGAAGACGAAAGCCTTCTCGAACACTACAAGCACGTCCACGAAGATCACTGGCACTACCTCGAAGCTTTGCGCTCTCGAGATGCCTCCACCGCAGAAAAGGTCGGCGTAAGCCACGTTGAACTTTTCCAGTACCGTATCCGTAAGTATCTGGAAGCAAACGCTGTCGATAGTGTCGATTTTTCCAGTATTTCTCGTTAGAATCCGTCTGTCCATTAATTAAGGCGGAAGCGTAGGGAGCGGTAGATTGGCCCTATGTACCTGAAAATCCAAGTGACTTTGGAATCCGCGCAGCCTCGTGCGACGCGCGTCATTGCTCTAGATCCAACGTTGACTCTTGATCGCGTTCATGCCGTGCTACAAGCATCGTTTGGTTGGTTCAATTCTCACCTTCATCAGTTCACGCAGCGCAATAGCAGCCTGGAAGATCGAAATTTCTACATCTACCCTGGGTGGAAGCCTGAGATGCTCGCGGTGGCGAGTTTTGCTGGTCCAGAAGATGAAGTAAGCATTGGCGATGTACTGCGCGAACCAGGAGATTTTTGCTACTACGAGTATGATTTCGGCGACAGTTGGGTGCATCGCTTGGAACTTGATGGGCTGACGGAATCCGCAGATTTTCCGTACGTCATCGAAGGAGCGGGTACAACGCCGGAGGAAGATAGCCGCGCAGAGCAAACTGAGCAAGAACTGCCCGCATACCCGATCTCAGATGCCACCCTTGCTGAGATTAATGCTGCCATCGAAGCTACTACTAATGCTCGGGTGTCCGCTGATGTGGCGATTGCGTTTGGTGGTCGAGTTGGCCCGCTATTTGAAGCATCGTGGGAAAGAATAAGTTATTCACGTGACCAACGATTAAATGACCTGTGTGAAGCAGTCATGGAGCAGCCAGTTACGCTATTGAGTCCGAATCTTGAACAGGAGCTTGAGCAAGTTCTAAAACCATGGACCGATTTTCTGAATGAAGCTGAACAAGAGATTCCACTGACACAGGCTGGTTACATTGCGCCGAAGTTTACAGCGGGTTTTGTAGAGAAATGGAAGATCAACGCTTATACAACCTCGAATCGCGAAGTCGATATTCCTCAGATGATCGGTTTCCACTCGGTGTCTAAGAAAGCCGGACTAACGCGCAAGTATCGTTCAACGCTGCGGCTCACCCGTGCGGGTAAGGCCGCCAAGAAGGATGCAAAAGAATTGGTGAAACGCCTTATCGCGGCCAACTTCACTTTGTATCCGGATGATTTTTACCGCGATGCCATGGTTCTGGGGCTGATGTTGGTTGCCACCGGAGCTGCCGAGTACTCACCTAAGCTCCGGAGAGATGGTTTTGAAATGGAACGGTCCGTGGCGGAGCTGCTAGGTACGATGCACTGGAGCTTTAACGGAAGAGCGCCGGATTATTACCAGGTAATGACGGCGACCAAGCCATTAGATACAATTCTCAATCCACTTCACCAAAACAATGACTTCTCACCTGAGCTGGCGCGCTATTGCGCGTGGCAAGGGCTAAGCGCTTGAAGTGGTCTGGGATTAGATGCACCGGCTCTAAAAGTTCCATCGATTTCACAAATTTGGATTGATTCTGATTCTGGGAGGGCTGTAGCAAATGGCGCTTACTATTTCCGAAAAATTAAGCTTGCAGTACTTTAGGAAATTTATTTGAACTTCTTCCAAAACGAGGGTCATCGATCTTGCTAAACTGCGAGAATGATTGACCACAGTCATCATTTTGATGAACAAGCCGCAGATTGGGACAAAGACCCCAAGAAAATTGAACGCGCTCGCTCGACGGCACAGCGAATTCAAGACACCCTGAAGATTTCAGGCAATGAGGATGTATTTGAGTTCGGCGCGGGTACTGGGCTTGTATCGCAGTTCCTTGGGCCGCATGTGGGCTCATTGAGCCTCGCGGACAATTCTAAGGGCATGCGGGGCGTAATCGCGGAGAAGATTGCGGCAGGTGTACTTCCACACGCGAAGCTATCTGATTCGGACCTAGTTCAGGGGAAGCTTCCGGATGAGAAATATGATGTTGTAGTAGCGTCGCTGGTTCTTCATCATGTTGCTGATGTACCGGCACTTTTAGAGTCATTCGCAAGCATCCTCAAGCCTGGAGGAGCAGCCTGCATTATTGAGATGGATACTACTGACGGCAAGTTCCATGCTCACATCGACAACTATGACGGGCACGATGGATTCAATCGGGAGTCATTGGAACAGAAATTGCTCGCAGCGGGCTTCAGCGAAGCTCAGTTCCACGAAGCAGGAACAATTGAACGCGAAGACGGCAAATATTCAATTTTCCTAGTTAATGCTTTCACCAGGGAAAACAGCTAAGGTATATCAGGATGTAATACAACTAGAAAGGAATACGGTTGCCAAGCTCCGGGGCTTCACAATCTACTTTGTCTGCTATTGCCGGTATCACTACCGGACTGGTGGGATTTCTAAGTTCATTCGTCATCGTGATCGCGATGATGCAAAACCTCGGAGCAACTGACGCGCAGATTTCTAGTGGGCTGCTAGCGGTCTGTTTCGCAATCGGACTTACTACTTTCTTATTGGCGTACACCACGAAGGCGCCGATCACTATCGCATGGTCAACACCCGGTGCGGCATTAATTGCGGGTGCTTTTGTATCTGGTGACGGCGATAGTGAGATGTTCTCCCACGCCATGGGTGCATTCATGGTCACCGGCGTGCTGCTGATCGCGACAGGGCTGATTCGACCATTAGCGGATTTGGTCTCCAGAATCCCAGGTGAGATTGCCCAAGCAATGCTGGCGGGATTCTTGCTTTCGTACTGCACACAGACCTTTGTTTTGTTGGGCAGTGATCCTTGGCTCGCAGGACCAGTGATCCTCGTTTGGATGCTGGCATTGTGGAAGGCGCCGCGGTGGGCTATTCCTGCAGCCTTTGTGGCATCACTTGTGGTTATTGCTCTTAACTTCAATACTGAAGCAGTCGAGGGGATCACTGTACTTCCACACCTCGAATTGATTGTGCCATCGCTTGATTTGGCCGCGATAGTCAACATTTCCTTACCGCTTTACCTAGTGACGATGGCCTCCCAGAACCTTCCTGGGTTGGCAATCTTAAAAGCCTACGATTACCGGCTTCCATGGAAGAGAGCCATGGTCTCCACAGGCTTTATGAGTTCTTTGGCTGCTGTATTCGGCGGTTTAACCATCAACCTGGCGGCAATCTCAGCTGCCATCTCTGCGGGTTCTGAATCTGGTGTTAAGCGCTTGCGCCGTTGGCATAGCGCCATGTGGAGTGGCACAACTTATCTCGTGCTTGGCCTACTCTGCAGCGTTGTGGTGGTAGTGATTGCCGCAGCGCCATCGGAGGTATTTAGTACCCTGGCGGGTCTTGCTTTGATAGGTACGTTTTCTGGATCCGTTGCTGGGGCTTGGAAGAATCCGGATGAGCATTCTCGGATGCCTGCCGCGGTGACATTTATTATCGCAGCCTCCGGATTAACCATCTTTGGCATTGGCGCAGCTATTTGGTCGATTGCCGGTGGACTGATCGTGCGCGGGATTATCCTGGCACGTAAGCATTCTGAAGAAGACAAAGTCGCGCAAGAACATGCAGAGCACCAGGAGCAAAGTTGAGTTAATTCCTAGGAGGCACGGCACTCCCGGAATTTGATAATCATAGAAGAGGAGGGATCATGGCTTATTTCGAGCGACTCGGTGAACAGAGGTTCACAGCAACTGAGCTTGCAGGTGGAGCCTGGAATCCCGAAGAACAACACATTGCGCCCATGATGGGACTGATGACCCACCTGACCGAGCTGGATCATGTTCCCCGGGATCCTGAAAAATTGATGCTGCCAGGTCGTATTTCAGTCGAAATTCTAGGAACGCTTAGTTTTGAGCCTTTCGACATTGAGGTGGAAGTTACCCGTCCCGGCCGCACGATTGAACTCATAGAAGCGGTGTGTATTCAAATCGGTCGCCCAGCGGTGCGTGTGCGTACTTGGTTCCTTAAGAAGGGCGAGACTGAAACAATCGCTGGTACTGAGTTTCCCGAGATACCAGGGCCATCGGATGATGCGCTACCGGGGTTAGGAATCGGTTGGAGCGGTGGTTTTGCTGGATCAATAGTCGGGCGTCGGGAGCAAACTGCTCCTGGACGTGGCTTTGCCTGGTGGTCTACTGAAGTACCATTGCTTAAAGAAGAAGACACCTCCAACCTGGCTATGTACATGGGTCTAGTGGATTTTGCTAATGGCATTGCGGTTCGAGCGGATCCCAAAGAAGTCATCTTTCCCAATCTTGATCTCACCGCGCACTTCTTTCGCCTGCCCGAGGGCAAATGGGTGGGAGCCGATACGAGCGTAAGCTTCGGCGCTTCTGGAATCGGCTTGACGAATTCTGTACTCCACGACGAGTTTGGTCCGATTGGGACATGCTCTCAGGTACTGACAGTTCGCCCTATGCAATAAGCTGCCCTAGCAATTCCGAATCTTCTGGTGTAGGATTTCTACCGTTTGTGCAGCGTGTGCGGAATTTTTGAGGGGAAATTGTTACTGGTATTGGGCTACCCCTTACCAGTGTCACATTTTGGATGGTGAGACGGGGATCACTTTTGATACCAGGGTAGAGACCACCGCGATTTTAGTAAAAGGTCTTCCAACGAAAAATGGCGCGGGTTAAGCTGCAAGTACAAACAGCAACCGACAGCAAGGGAGATTAGATGAAGGCAAATCCACCAAAATTTAATCGACGCAGTAACGGTGAGCATCCTTAAAAATAGAAGCGGCAAAGCCATAATCCAGAACTTCTAGCCACCAACAATTGTCGAAGTAGAGGAGCTACAAAGGATGCACAACGCGAATCGCGTCATCCCGAATCATCCTCAACAAGCACAGTTCTAACCGGTCAATCATTATCCTATAGATAAGAAGCGGAATAACCACTGATTCGATCCGCACCTCGGCCGCAGAGTAGTACACCGCAAGTTGAGATAAATGATTCGGGATTTTCATTTGCCTAAACGGTCATGAAAATGAGTTTTACCAGTCAATTTGTAAACTTTAGCTATGGTAGTTTACTCTTATGAAGTCCGAAAGGCACAGGCCCCGTTCGTCTAGCGGCCTAGGACGCCGCCCTCTCACGGCGGTAACACGGGTTCAAATCCCGTACGGGGTACAAAATAGAGGCAGTTTGCTATTAAGCGGACTGCCTCTAATTTTTCTTTAGTAGTGCTGAGGCGAGCTGAGAGAATAAGTGATGCGGACGAGTGTTTGTGGCATTGTCTGTGTGGCCGAAGCGCCGCTATAGCACCATAGTGACGTGGGGGATGCCGTCCTCCAGGAAAACATCGCTGGCCGGAGTAAAACCGAAGGACCCGTACCAAACTTGTAATGGTGCTTGCGCATCGAGGACGATTTTTGAATCCGGGTTGATCTGCTTGCAACGATCCAGCGTGTATGCAAATAGTTCGCGCGCAACGCCAGTTCCTCGGTGGTTCGCTTCTACCACAACGCGGCCAATGCGGAGGGCTTCATCGTCGTGCAGAATCCTCGCTGTACCGGCGACTTCGTCATTGATGGTGACCCAAACCAATTCAGAGTCGGGTTCTAGGTCACAGCCGTCAAGCTCGGGGTAAGGGCAGTTTTGCTCGACTACAAAGACATCGGTGCGAAGCTTCAGAATCTTGTACAAGACAAGCGGCTCGATATTGGCAATGTTCTTGTTGAGAAACTTCTTCGCCATGTCGTACTCCTTGGCATCCAAATGCTTTAGCTAGATCGTGATTCTATCGGCACAAAACCCAAGATACGAGCCTGACCTGCGCCTTAAAATATCTAGATTATATGTTGCCGGTTGTATCCAGCTGTCGTAACTTTAATCTATGAGATTATTTCGCCGGGTGAGTTTATTTGGCTTGATAACTTCTTTGAGCCTTGTTGGAACTGTTTCGCCTGGGGCGCAAGCAGCGCCGACTGAGCAGGAATGCCCAGAAACCGTGGTCCTGGCGGCGCGGGGCTCCGACCAGAATGAAGAGTACGGAGAGTACTTCGGTCCGCAGCGTTACTCGTCGTACGCTGAGGAATCCAATGGATTCGAAGGCCCCAATTTTACTGCTCTTTTCCACCACGTAGAACAGCGTCATCCGGGAACTATGGATAACGTGTACGTGCTTGCCCTTGATGATCAGCAGTACCCAGCTGAGATGGGTTTGCCGCCGCTAGCAGATGAGGGCGAGGACCTGACTCCTGCTGAGACACTTCAGCGGGCTGTGGCTATTGTGCAGGAATATCCGGTTGGGGACATGGTGCATACGGTAACGTTCGGATTTATCGATAGTCTTCGCACCGGAATGGATAGCGCCCCACAGGTAGTGGAGGAATACGAGGCCAGCACTGGCTGTAGTCCCAATTATGTGGTTGCCGGCTATTCGCAGGGAGCTTTGGTGACAACGAGCGTTGAGAACTACCTGGCAGACACCGGCCGATTGGCAGGTGCGGTGACCATCGGTAATTTTTTGCACTCCTACCCGTGGCTCATGGATAGGGCGCCACTGCCAAAAGACAAGCGCGTGGACTATTGCGTGGATGGTGATTTCCTCTGTGACTTCTCCCTAGAAGCTGCCAATGATGCGCTATCGAATAAGGCGGAAGTGCACGCGTCCTACTTCTTAAAAGAGCCAACAGCGCAGGATATCCAGGTCATCGACGAGGTGGCTGCATTGCTCAACTCAGCCAGCGCCGAAGCGGCATAATGAGAAACCCTCGGTAGGTGAAAATATTCAATCTCACTACCGAGGGAAACTAGAGTTAGCGTTGGTACCTATTGCAGTGCGGACTTAATTCCATCCCATGCAGGCTGAAGTTGTGTACCGAACATCGGCCAGCCATGGGCACCTTTATCGAGGTAATCCGTGGTGTGCTCAATGCCGGATTCGGTCAGAGCCGCGGAGAGGTCTTTCGTACATTGCAGGGAACCGGCCTCTAAAAGGGATCCGGCAATCTGGTCAGTGAGCGGCTTATCTGAGTAGTATTCCAACTCTTCTTCGGTGATTTCGCCGTTGGCGGCGGAAAGATAGAGCTGGGTGCCGCGCAGACCTTCGGGATCAGAGACCACATCATTACGTGACCAGGCTTCTGGGGTGGACCACATATTATTCGGGTCGCCGCCGAGGTTTCCCACGGTCAGGTCAACTGTGCCCTTACCAATGGTGTCCATAGTGGAATAGCAGCCGGAGATACCAGAAACACCATCAAAGAAGCCTGGGTTATTATTCGCCATCATGACTGCACCGGATGCGCCCATGGATAGGCCAATAAGTCCGCGCTTGCCATTGTGCTCTGCCTCAGCTTCAACTACTGGAGCAAGTTCCTCAGTGACGAAGGTTTCCCACTTATGACGGCCAAGTTTAGGGTCATCCTGATCCCAGTCCTGCCACATCGAACCGGCGCCCTGAGCTGGGATGACTACGGTGGCATCGGTGTCAGCGAAGACTTTCTGTGCGTGGCCCTGAGAAATCCAATTGGAGGTCTTCGGGGAGTCGATGCCCTCAAGGAAGTAAACCACCGGGCCGCCGGTGCCAACGAGAACATCAGCCTCAACATTGCGGCCCATCGATGGTGATGCGATGACCCAGCGCTCGCGGCCAGTTTCATTGGTCGGCGTGCGAGAGATGAGCTTAGCTTCGGTGATGGAGTCATCGATGGCAAACGGGTAATCGGATTGCTCAGACTTCCAGATGTCCGTCAAAATGTTGGCGTTATCGCCAAACATATCGAGGATGCCGAAGGTGGCGCCGACAGCTGCCATTGAGGAGCCGTGGTTCCGGCTAAAATCTTGGTGCGCTTCTGCTGCTGAAGAACCATTTGAGGACAAGCTGCCGGAGGAAAGCCCATCCGAGAGTCCGCTTGAGAGCTCGCCTTCAGATGAGCCAAGGGAGGACATCCAATTATTCGAATTTACGCTTGACTGGGCATGAGCCACGGGAGCGAGGGAAAACGCGAGCACTGCCGCAGTTAAGGCAGGGAAAAGACGCATGGGGGAACCTTTCTATTTAGGGAATAAAAATAAATATATCCCGTCTACCTGCAAACCCGACAATCGTTGAGACCTCGGTTCTTTCGTTACTAGTGTTAGGCGTGCGTAGGAATCCGTGGCTCCGTATGAATCATCGAGTCCGAGCTGGGTAACGCCTTAAGGATTTCCTCCTCGAGGAGATCGGCTAGGTTATGGGCGTAGGTGACGGTCCATTCACCGGGAACGAGCATCGTTAGGTAGATCAGGCGATTGCGGCCTGAAGCTACGGTGCGCACTTGGGTCATGGTCACTCCGTGCTTGGCTTCGAATACTCTGAGAACTTCGTTGAGGACATCGACGTCCTCCTGGGGGAGTGCTTCACTGATCAGGTTACGGAGCGAGGACTTGAGCAGGGTATAGCCGGTCCACATGATGTTGACACCAACCACGAGCGCGATGACCGGGTCGAGCCAGGTCCAGCCGGTCAAAGCGACTGCAGCGATGCCGATGACGACACCGACGGTGGTGTGGACATCGGTAAGCAAATGGTGCCCATCGGCGTTGAGTGCTGCCGAGCGGTACTTCTTGCCTGCGCGTATCAGCACTACACCGACGCTGAGGTTCACCAGCGTGGCAAGGATGGACAGGCCAAGGCCGATACCGACTTCCTCCAGGGGGTGTGGCTAAAGAGACGCTCCACGGCGGTGTAGATGATCATGCCGGCGGCGACGAAAATCATGGCGCCTTCAACCAGAGCTGAGACGTACTCGGATTTGCCGTGTCCGAAGTTGTGGTTGGCATCGGCAGGCTTTGCTGCAATGCGGGTGGCAATGAGTGCTACGACGGCGGCGATGAGGTTGACGCCGGACTCGAGGGCATCAGAAAGAAAGCCGACCGAACCGGTCAAAATGGCGGCGCTAGCTTTTAGCGCGATGGTGATGATGGCAGCGGTAATGGATAAGAGCAAGAATTTTTCGATGATCTTCTGCTCTTTTGCTGGGGTAGTCATAACGAGACCTTCAAGCAAACGGGTGCCGGGGGATTTCCGCCCGACACGAGGAATACGGGCAGAAGGTCTCGTTCGCTCAAATAAGTGTGAGCTGCGCGGCCGGGCTTTTTAAGCCAGTATGTCGACCGGACATCGCCATAAGAATACGGGTGTGAACTACTCCCCTTCGAAAGAAGTAGCCTACACACCCAGTGAGGAAAGGTAAAGGTTTAAGCGTCTTCGGCCTGCTTTGCTTCGCGGCGGATACCGTTGTTTATCCAAGATGAACAGGATTGGTCAGGCATAGTCTCGAATCTGAATCTCAAAGTCGGTGGCTGGGGGTAAGCTCCTAAGTATCGGTGCTTTGCTATCTGACGCGAAGTTGGGAGAATGAAATGAAAGAAAATATGGCAGACCCAGGCGATCCGGTGAATCAAAATGACCGAGTCGCGGATAATTTCTCAGGCGAAAATGACATGGATGGCACTTCCGTAGTTTTAGATGAGACATCTATCAAAGACAGCAATAACGAGAAGGATTCTGAAAACCACAATAGAGCGAATTCGTCATCAGAAGCCAAAGAGTCCGATGGAAGTCTGGGGAGCGAAGCGGACATGAAAGATAAAGATAAAGCCCCTGATTTTGTAGAGGGAGAGATACTTCAACTTCAGACGGAAGATGGAATTGCTTTCTTTGGTGATGCTGCCGCTCTCGAAAGTCTAATCATGGACTTAGAACTCCCAGCCGACGAGATTCAAGATATCGTACCGAATACCATCGAGCGATTGCTAGGTTCGCAGTATATGGCAGGCACTATCCTCAAAGGATTTTCAGAGGTTGTCGAAGCATCGGGTGCTTACCTTAAGCTGACGCCAGAGGGTCGGGCTCAAGTGAAAGCGAAAGGACTCTATCAGAGCAAAGAGGGCATAAATTACGCAATCATTGGCAAACCCGGGAAAGTGGATCAATGGCTGCAGGTTGAAAACGGTTTATCCGCCGTTTTGAGTAATCCAGCCATGCTGTCGAATATCGGCGGGATTATGACTCAATTAGCCATTCAGAAGTCCATTAATGAAATTACTGGGTATTTGGAGCAAAACATCCAGAAGCTAGAGAGCCTCGCTAAAAAACTTGAAAAGGATCAAATAACGAGGCTAGAAGGCGTCTATAGTTCTTTGCAAACGAGCATCAATAGGCGCAATCAAGTTGGCGGAGTGGACGCCACCCTGTGGGGAAAAGTTTCTACTTATGACGCGCCTATTGAATCTGCTAGAAGATATGCCTTGGGAGAAATAGCCGAAATCGCCGAATCTTTGGACAAGGTGCACAGTCTTTCAGACCTGGAAACTGTATTAGATTTGGCTGAAAGCAATCTACCTAAGTGGCTTGCATTAGTGGCTTACATACGACAATCTGAGCTTTGGTTTGACGAGCTTGAACTTGAGTACAGGCACTCAGTATCACCCGGGACTTACCAATTACATCTAGAGTCAGTGCGAGAGGAGCAAGAAAAGGATTTAAACAAGTCCATTTCTGCACTCAATAAACTCCTCGGGGGAATTGAGAAAGCTGTCACAGTAGCCGACGCCAAATTATTCTGGAACCATGCTTCTGCAATTCAATGCCAGGGAAGGCTTCAAAGAATTGAATTGAAAGTTTTTCGGCTTATGCAGGCCCTAGATTCGAATTTCGAGAGGTCTCAAACCCCAATTAGAGCATTGAATAAACGGGAAAGGACTTTGGCGAAGACCGTAGAAAAAGCGAAAGCTACTGGCCCAGCAACTTTAGGGGTGGTTTTAGCTAGATACGTTGCAGAACACCCGGAACAGGTGAGGAATGCTGGGACGACTTTATTCAAACTTATTCGAAGGTAAATAAGATTCTTTTTGGATACCCCAATGTTGCCTTGGGTGGATAATTTCATGGAATAGGTCTAGCTAACTTGGGCTCATTCAGGTATGGACTAGATGATTGCCTCAGGTGCCGAGTTTGCTGTGATGCGAAACTTAAGCTTCTTCGGCCTGCTTTGCTTCGCGGCGGATGCGGATGCCGCCAATGACCTGGAAGATGCCCCAGCCCAGAGCAAGAACGCCGAGGAATACTGCAACGCCGAGTGCGGCGCCACCTGGGTTGATGATGAAAAGGATGCCGGCGAGGATGAAGAATACACCACTGATGCCGAGCATGAAGCGGGAGCCATTGGTGCTGGTATTGAATGCGGAGATGATTTCCACGACGCCGCGGATAATCAGCCAGATGCCCAGGACCCATGCAAAGACGATGGTGCTAGAGATTGGGCGGAAGATGACCAAGACGCCAGCGATAAGTCCGAGGATGCCCAGGGTGATGAGCCACGGGCGAGCTTTCTTGCTGGTTGGTTGGGCAGCGGCGACGAATGCGAGGATGGCGTCGATGACGGCGTAGATACCCCAGAGCATCACGAGTGCGAAGATGGTGCCAATAGGAGAGAAGATTGCGATAAGACCAAAGAGAATAGCGATAACTCCGGAGACGATCAGCATCAGGCCGGAGCGTTTAACAAAATCAAACATGTATTAGTTCCTTTGATAAGACGTAAATTTGTTTTCAGAGGATAATCTCCATTTTATCGCGATTTTTGAGTTCAAGCTTGGAGTAATGCTATTGCCGTGGCGTGATTGATCGTGTCGGTTGGAAGCTGTGGTGATGGCTGCGAATGCGTTCGATGAAGTGGTAGCGGTTGTCCGGGGCTTTTCATATAGTCAGGGGCATGACACATAGTGAAGATTCCACACCACACTCATCAGGGGCCAAGACTCGTTCAGGTAAGCGTGAGGCCAAAGGAAAGAAGAGACCGACCTTTGACCTGGTTGACGCGCAGTGGTTGCGCGCGCAACGCTCGGCCATCCGTGGGGAAGTAGAGCTCAAAGATTTCCAAGACAAGCTGGCTGAAGCTGCCGTGAACTATCAAAGTAGCCAAGGCAATAGCGTCGGTATTGCTATCGTGTCGACGCTTGGCGCGATCGTGGTTGCGATCCTTGGAGTAATCCTAGGGATCTTTATCATGGTCTTAGCCAGTGACTGGATTTCTTCAATGGGAGAGGGCTAAACCATGAAGAAGGGCGGCGGCAGTGGCTGCGTAGGTTTAATAGTGGTCCTCTTTGTCATCGGCTTGGCGGTGTGGATGCTCGCAGCAGCACTCTGGCTCTTTGGCGGAATAGTAGCGCTGGGGTCTATTGCGCTCGCGGTAGCTTTCATCGTTGGCGTCTGGGTAGGTGTGGGACGGCGGCGTGAGAGTATGCGTGTCGCGGAAGAGGTTGAGCTCATGGCGTATGATTGCGCCCAGGACTTGCGTAAGCTGCAGTACCGGTGGGCAGAAGCAGCTACCACTCGGGGTATTGGTACCGAGCTGGAGAAGGTGCTTCTGGAGAACCCAGCTTTGGTGGATGCTCGGCGCCGGCAGATTGACGCGATGATTACGTTGGTTGAAGGTGCGCCAGCGACTGAACAGCGCTTGGAAGCTATCTCAAAGGCGGAAGCGCTCCGTCATGAGGTTGAAGAACAACTCGCCCGATAGTGTAGTTGACGGTTGTATTCTGGGAAGCATGACTGATGCATCAGATAAGCAGCTGCCACAACTAGTTGGTGATGTTGCTGAGGTACTTCAAACGCCCGCCGATTCTTCGGGGTCGATTTGGAAGCTGGAGCCACATACCCGCGGGCTTGACTGCAATATCATCTCAATTCCGCCGAATGATGAGATTGGCCGACATGAGGGGCCAGATTTGGATGTGGTGATTGTGGTCCTAGATGGCTCAGGTGTTTTGGAGACTGAAGGCGAATCTATTGCATTGACGGCGGGCTCAGTGGTGTGGCTGCCAAAGAACTCCATACGGCGCTTTGGTGCAGGAGAAGAGGGCCTACGCTACTTTAGCGTTCATACCCGCAAGCGAGGGTTACAGATAGGCCCCGTTCCGGAGCGTTAAGCGCTGGGGCGGGAGCGTGGGCGCGCTGTAGGATCGGGTGCATGGTTAATAAGCCGCTTGCACGCGCCCGACTAATTACCCAAGGTGTTGCTGCCCCTCTTGCTGTGGAAGCAGAACAGGGGACTGCTGCACATGCAGCAGAGATTGCCGCGCTCTTTGGTGCTACACAGGGGCAAGACTTTCCTGGGGTCATTTCATCGCTGGCATACCGCCTGGGAACGCCATCTGCGGTAGAGACTGTCTTTCAGGCTTTTGAACAAGGTCTGTTGGTGCGTGGGTATCCCATGCGCGGCACAGTATTCCTTACGGCTGCTGAAGACCTGGCATGGATGACTGAGCTATGTGGCAAGGGACCAGCAAAATCAGCGGAGAGAAATCGCCCTTCACTGGGGCTCGATAACTCGCACGTAGACCAAGCCGCACAGATTATTCATGACATTGCTGTGGACGGCGGTTCTACTCGTGCCGAGCTCTTTGAAGCATTTGAACGCGATGGTATTCCTATGGGGTCAGGATGCGGATATCACTTACTCCGGGCACTCCTGCATAACGGAACCGTGGCATATGGTCCGATTGGGGGAGAAGGCGCACGCCTCGAAAACCGCGTCATGTTGGCAGATAGCTGGTTACCTAAGGACAGTGATCTAGAAGCCAGATTCAATGGGGAAGAACATGCTGCAATAGTTGAACTACTACGTAGGTACCTCAACACACATGGGCCAGCCACCCTTCGAGACTTCGCCTGGTGGTCCAAACTGCCACTGGGCAAAATCCGTAAGGCCTTCACGGACATCGAAAGCGATTATGTCTCCTGGGACGCGGTAGTTGGCGCGCCGGGCCATGGAGATGCAGCTTCTGGGGAGGAACTGTGGGTACGGGAAGATGCCTTGCCGGCGATTGCGGAATATGACAAGGAAGCGAATAAGCCGCGACTGCTGGCAGCGTTTGATGAAATCATCCTAGGCTATCAGGACCGAATGTACATCGTTCCGGAGGAACACCACGCAGCACTAGTGCCCGGCAATAATGGAGTATTCCGGCAAGCGGTGGTGGCATCTGGTGAAGTGGTGGGCTTCTGGAAGCGCCAGGGCCCAGCGAAGAAGCGAAAGCTCGTGGTCGAAGAATTCAAGCCGCTCAGTGCCACGCGCGAAAAGCAGGTGCAGGCGCGATTTAACGCCTACCCCTTCGCCACTGCTTAACGCTGTGGGGGCTTAAGAGCGCCGGTGATCTAGAAGAGGTAGACCGCCGCGTTATTTCCGCCGGAGCACGTCACCAGGTTGTCTTGGCCGGTCACACACTTCATGTCATAGTCCAGATTGGTCACAGGGCTATGGGCATTGATGGTGGTTGGCGTGTGGTTGCGAGCGTTATCGCTGGGACCTTCGGTTTTCGCCATGAGCCCAGCGAATACCTCACCGGCGAAGTCACAGCTGGTATTGGGGCCAGCTGCTAAACCGTGGACGCCATAGCCATCACCCATCATGCACAACGTGGCATCACGATCGCCGAGCTTGATGGCTTGACCGTTTGTGGCACGGCCATTACCGAGCTGATCATAAAGTGAGCGATACAGCGCTTGAGAAGCTACCGAGTCGATCTCTGGGTTCTGTGCTTGTGCTGCCGGGGCTGTGGCTGCGCCAGCAGTGGTTGCGTCAAGCGCGGGAACACTCAGCCCAGCGGCAACCATGCCAGCGAGCAGAATCTTTGAAGACTTTCGCAATTCCGTGGTCATAACTCTTAAGGATATGACAGGCAGCTGGCAGTCAGGCTTCTTTTCGGTAACGGCGTGGCGGCATTTCCACAAAGATGCCTGCAAAGATTCCCCGTGAGAATCTTTGCGGGCATGAGTCGGTTGTTGTGCCTGATGCTTAGTACATGTAGACGGTGGCGTTATTGCCGCCCTCACAAGTGATCAGGTTGCGTTCATCGTAGTTACACGTCATGTCATAGGCCTCATTGGTTACTGGGCTGCCTGCACGGACAGTGCCTGGCAACACGCCGCGGACATTCTCGCCGGTTGGGTTAAGCCCAGCAGTGGCTGCATTCATAACATTGCGGGCAAATTCGCACGAAGTGTTTGGCCCGGCAGAAACGATGTTGAGGCCATAGCCATCACCATGGACACATAATTCGGTCGCCTGGCCATCAATAGTGAAGGTATCGCCGATATTGCCATTGGCACGCATTTCATCGGCCATGATTTGCTGGAACTCTTCACGGGTTTCCTCAGGACCTTGGGGGATCTCAGGTTCCTGTGGGGTTTCGCCCTCGTTTGGTGGTGGAGTGCCCTGGTCCGGAGGGGTGGATCCAGTATCGGCGCCCTCAGTGTCGGCCGGGGTATCGGCGGAGGTGTCCTGGGCTTCGGTATTGTCTGCCTGCTGCTCTTCGGTGGAATCTTCGGTGATTTCTTGGGTCACGGTGGTGGTTGCAGCGGCTTGGTCATCGGCAGGCGCACCGCATGCGCCCAGCGTGAGTGCTGTGGTGGCAGCAAAGATTGTAAACGAGCGTTTCATGATGAGGTCCTTCCTTAAAGCTGAAAATCAGCTTGTTGGATGTCTCTTCTGGTGTGTAGTTTGCGGGTCGTCGCGAAGATCTCGCCGGGTAAAGGTCACTTGAATTCGACGTCCCTTACCTGTGCCATCGCAGGCACTTCCCGGAGTATTAACTTCAGGTGCTTGCCTGTAGTGCTCGGGCGAGCATAAATCCTGCAATGACGGGTTGAATTGCCGACGGCTTTCGTTGGCGCCCAAGTCTAACTCTCTTCAGGGGAATTAGGGAGTACGTATTCTAAATTGTTATGAGCCAAAGACTATTGCGCGCCATCAATGTTGCCGCATGGGCACATGATGGCCAGCTGCGGAAAGGGACCGACATTCCCTACGTATCGCACGTTTATGGGGTAATGCATTTGGTTAGCCAACAGCCCGGCGTGGAGGAGGATACGCAGATTGCGGCTCTATTGCACGATGTCTTAGAAGATGTTCCGCAGCGCTATTCTGCAACGGACATGACTCGGGACTTTGGGTCAAACGTGACGGAGATTGTCCAGGCGCTGACAAAGGATAAGTCTTTGCCTGCCTGGCAAGAACGGGCAGATGACTACTTGGCACGCCTGCAGGGTGCACCGCGGGCGGTGGTGATCATTGCCGCGTGCGACAAGGTGCATAATTTGAGCTCCATTCTCGCTGATTATGAGCTGGTGGGAGAGCAACTGTGGGACCGCTTCAACTCAGGCAAGCAAGCGCAGAACTGGTGGTACCACGCGGTCTATGAAGCGTTGGTGACACGCTTGCAGGATTTAGGTGTTGATGCACATGGGGAAGACTTCCTTCCGGTGTTGGTTGAATATCGGGCCTTGCTGAAGCGGTTGGACGCGGCCATCGGGGGATAGCGTTTGGCGTTCGGTTTGATGTTGGAACCGGGTACGGGGTGCGGTGTTCGGGAAGCGTACTTTCCGGGGGTGGGGAAAAGAATTAAATTCACTTTGTTCATGAACGGAACTCTTTGGTGTTGAAATGGTCTTCTTAATGGATTAAGAGTGAAATCAGGTTGGCTGATGTGGTAATGGGCTGGCTTTCACGGGGTTGGGACTTTATGTGCCAGTTCACATGATGGATAAAATTTCTTTCTTGGAACAAAAATTGCATTTTGGGAAGTCCTCCTTGAATGGCATCTCCAAGATTTAGAAAGGGAGGCAACCTTGGTCGCCGCTCATACTCTTATCGCGATCGTTGTGGTCGTGCTCCTTATCATTCGGTTCAAAGTCGACCCCGTCATCAGCCTGGTTTTGGGTTCCCTCTATCTGGGTATTGCCACCGGCGTCGGCCTGGGTGGAACCGTTGAAGCCATCACCGTGGGCTTCGGCGAGATCATGATTGAAGTTGGTCTGCTCATTGGCTTCGGCGTCTTGATTGGCGCGCTGATGCAATCAACCGGCGCGTTTACCAGGCTGGTCCGGATTCTGGTGCATAAAGTCGGTGCCCACCGGTTGCCATACTCGTTGGCGCTGCTGCTATCCATGATCATGCCGTCGATTTATGTCGATGTACAGGTCGTTCTTGCCGCCCCAGTCGCACGCGCTGCCGCACCATCATTGGGCAAGCGTGGTCTGCCGCTGATGGCATCCGCCATTGGTACGGGTATTTTCTCCGGTTATGTATTTGTCGTTCCAGGTTTGGCGGCAATCTCCATTACTGGTCTGATGGGTATTCCATTGGGAAATTGGTTGCTCTTCGGCTTGGTCTTGGGACCACTTACTGCGGTCGTGACCACGTTCATCATGCAGATGGTGCTGCGCACCAAGTACTGGAAGCCAGAAACCGATGAGGAATTTGCCAATGAGACTGCCCTCGCGAAGGTTGGCACTGGTGAAGACCAAATAGATACTGATTCTGTTTCGGGCGGTACGTCTGGAACTGGAGGCGAACCAGTAGATCCCGCTGGGCCTGCATCTGGTGGAGCTATTGAATCGGATGCTGGTTCTTCTAAGGCAGATAGGATGCCGCTGCTGGTACTTTTCCTGCCGATTTTGGTGCCGCTTTTGCTCATTGGTTTTGGCGCATTTGCGGGTCTTTTCAACTTTGCCAACCCGGTTATTGAATTCTTCGGTGATGCCAATATTGCACTCTTTATTGGTTTGCTGGGCGCATACGTCATCTCCCGTGCAGTTAATGGCCAAGACTCCACCAGTGAAGCGATGGGCTCCGGCTTCAGCACCACTGGTGAAATCCTGCTGATTACCGGTGTCGGTGGCTCCTTGGGCGCTGTCATTGGTGTATCAGGTCTGGATGCGGTCTTGGAATCCATGTTCACTGCGAATGAGAACATGCCAACCGTTGCCATTATCGTCCTAGCGTGGTTCGTGGCAGCCGTGCTGCACTTGGCTATTGGCTCGGTATCTGTTGCAGCTATTGCGGCGGCGGGCATCATCGCGCCGGTCCTGGGCGTAGTGGCGGTGAACCCGATTGCGATGGGCTTGGCTATTGCCTCAGGTGCGCTTTTTGCGTTGCAGGTCAACAGTAACTTCTTCTGGATGTTTAAGTCCCTGCTGGGGCTGACCACCAAGGGTGCATTGAAGACTATGACCGTGGCTACCACTATTTCCTCGGTTGTGTCCCTGCCAATCGTGATTATTCTGGCTTTGATTATGCCTGCTTAATTTTTACGTGGCCTTCAAGCGGTCATTGGGTGTGCTCCTTTGGGGCGTGCCTGGTGACCGCTTTATGTTTTCCTCCAGGAACATACATTTAGTTCCCTCGGTAGGATTGGGTCATGTCTGATACCCGGTTAGAAAAAGGCGCACGGAAAATTCTGCAGAAGGACGGCGGGGTGGTCCGGCGACCTTTAGCCGATGGCCGTGAGTTTGATGTGGCTTATATCCGCACCGGGCGCAAGAAGCGAACACCCGTGGTGGTGATTCCGGGTGGGCCGGGTCTAGCATCGGCGTTGCCTTATCAGGGCTTTCGGAAGTTAGCTGCTAAACAGGGGCTCGATGTCATCATGGTCGAGCACCGCGGGGTGGGGCTATCGCGTGCGGATACTTCTGGCGAGCTCTTGCAATTGGCTGACGTAACGGTCGAAGCGGCGGCGGATGATATTGCCGCTGTGATTGATGAGTATGGTTTGGACCAAGTCGTGGTGGCGGGGACGTCCTATGGTTCCTACCTGGCCCAAGTATTTGCTGTACGCCACCCGGGCCAAGTGAAGGCATTGGTGCTGGATTCACCGATGCTATCCGTTGAGGCTGATTTGGTGATGGTGCGTGAATATCGGCGCTCACTCCTGTGGGATGGGGAGTCTGAGCCCACGGCTGAGGTGGCCGCGGTGATTCGCCAGCTGGCGGAGAAAGAGGAGCCGACGGAGCTTGCACACGTGGTGCAGGTGGTTTATGAATTCGCTGGCTTGGAAACACTCACCACTCTGCTGAAAGAACGCCAGGCGGGGCGCCTGGGCTGGTTGTGGAAGCGCATTAACAAGATGGGCTCTGGTGAAATGGATGGTGAGGGCATGGCCTATTTCATGGAGCCGAAACTGGTGCGGGGAATCTCTTTCGCGCAGCTAGGCTATGGTTTGCCAGCGGATGGGGGACCATTGGATCCGCAGCTATTCATGGTCAAGAATGCCGGTGATGCGCCGGAGTTTGCGGGTGAAACTACTGACTTGGAAGCGGCATTGGACGGCTATGACTGGCCGACGGTGGTGATATCCGGAGACCGGGATCTGCGCACGCCACGGCCGGTAGCGGAAAAGATTGTGCAAGGAGTCCCAAGGGGAACGCTGGTGCCGATTGCCGAGACCGGGCACAGCATGTTGGATACGCACCAACTGGTGTTGATTGAGGTGCTGTTGAGCCTCTTGGACTTTGGTGATGAGGGCCTTGCGGAGAAAGCAGATTACTTCGCTGGGCGTCCGCGGAAGGGAGCTTCCGGCAAAATCGGCAAGATTCTCTCGACCATCGTGAGGGTTAAGGCCAAGTCCTCCTAAGGACTGGGAGAGTAGTTGGAGCTGATGCTGTGATGCGTTGCTGAAACGTTTTTGAATCCGCTTTGCTCAATCGAGCTTTGCTGAGAATGACAGCTGCCTCGCTCCCTTTAATGGTGGGGGCGAGGCAGTGTTTGTGTTGAGAGTGAAGTTCTTACTGGACTCGGGTTTTGTGGGGCTTAGGATTAGAGTCCGGCGCTGAGTTGGGCGGCGGCGTCGAGGAGTTGGGTGCCGAACTTTTCGGCGGGGGATGGTTTGAAGCGGTCGACGGAGCCAGAGATGGAAAGCACGGCGACGAGCTGGCCATTGGAGTCGGTGACGGGGGCAGAGACAGAGGCGAGGCCGGCTTCGCGTTCTTCGACCGACTCGGAGTAGCCGGCGTTCTTCGCGTGGCTGATGTCCTCAGTGGTGAAGGTGGCATTCGGTACGGTGATATCGGCGAATGCGGCGATGATGCGCGCAGCGGAGCCAGAGGTCAACGGTAGTTGGCTGCCCACGGGGACCACATTGTGGAGCCCCTGAGCAGGTTCCTGGGCAGCCACGCAGGTGCGGGCATTATCGGTCCACTGGTAAAGCTGAATGGACTCACCGGTATCTTCCATCAGTTGTTTCATGATGGGCTTGGCGCTGGTGAGCAGGTCATCGCGGTTGCCGGGGAAGGCGGGGCCAATGGTCCACTTGCCCTCAGCCGTGCGGGCCACCAAGCGGTGGGCTTCCAATGCGGTGGCCAAACGGTGCGCGGTGGCGCGAGGCAAACCGGTAGTTTCACACAAATCATTGAGCGTGGATGGTTTATTGGCGGCGGCCATCATAATCGCAACGGCGCGATCGAGTACCTTTATGCCTGACACTGCGCTATAATCTCCCATATACTGAAACATACGTCCCAATTAGTGAGATTTCAAGTGTGGAGTGATTGAAATGTCTAAAAAGCTGACCTTGGCTGAGAAAGTATGGCGTGACCACGTAGTCACTGCCGGTGAAAATGGTGCCCCCGACCTGATTTACATCGACTTCCAGCTCCTGCATGAGGTTACCAGCCCCCAAGCCTTTGATGGACTGCGCTTAGCAGGTCGCAAGATGCGCCACCCCGAGCTGCATCTGGCCACCGAAGACCACAATGTCCCAACCCTGGGCATTAAGACCGGTAACCTGCTGGAAATTGTGGATAAGACCTCCCGTACCCAGGTGTCAACGCTGCGCGATAACTGTGAAGAATTCGGCGTGCGTCTGCACTCCATGGGTGATGAGCAACAGGGCATTGTCCACACCGTGGGACCACAGCTGGGTATTACCCAGCCAGGTATGACCATCGTCTGTGGTGACTCGCATACCTCAACCCACGGTGCCTTTGGTTCTATCGCGATGGGTATTGGTACCTCCGAGGTAGAACACGTGATGGCTACACAGACTTTGTCTTTGAAGCCTTTTAAGACCATGGCCATTGAGGTCAAGGGCACATTGGCAGAAGGCGTGTCTGCGAAGGATCTGATTCTGGCGATTATTGCCAAGATTGGTACCGGCGGCGGTCAGGGCCACATCATCGAATATCGTGGTGAAGCCATCCGCAAGATGTCCATGGAAGCACGCATGACCATCTGCAACATGTCCATCGAGGCCGGCGCGCGTGCCGGCATGGTCGCACCTGATCAGACCACCTTTGATTATGTTGAAGGCCGCGAATTCGCACCGAAGGGTGAGGATTGGGACAAGGCCGTTGAATACTGGAAGACTCTGCCAACTGATGAGGGCGCAGAATTCGACACTGTCGTAGAAATCGATGCTGATTCCTTGACCCCATTCGTTACCTGGGGCACCAACCCAGGCCAGGGTCTGCCTTTGGGCGACGTTGTCCCGGATCCAGAAGCAGCTGGCGATGATAATGAGAAGTCGGCTATCTCTAAGGCTTTGCAGTACATGGACCTGACCCCAGGTACGCCACTGCGTGAGATCGCTATTGACACCGTCTTCTTGGGCTCTTGCACCAATGCTCGTATTGAGGACCTGCGTGCAGCAGCTGAAGTTGTCCAGGGCCGCACCAAGGCAGAAAATACCCGCATGATTGTGGTGCCATCGTCTGAGGTAGTGAAGAAGCAGGCTGAAGAAGAAGGCCTGGATAAGATTTTCACCACCTTCGGTGCTGAATGGCGTACCGCGGGCTGCTCCATGTGCCTGGGCATGAACCCAGACCAGCTGAAGCCAGGGGAGCGTTCTGCGTCTACGTCCAACCGCAACTTTGAAGGCCGCCAGGGGCCTGGTGGACGTACCCACTTGGTCTCCCCACTGGTTGCTGCAGCGACCGCTGTGACTGGCCATCTGTCCTCACCAGCTGATTTGGACCCAGTTGATTCCGACGCGCTGGCGTCTTAAGTCGAGAGAGAAAGAAAGGATTTAACAGTCATGGAAAAGTTCACCACGCACACCGGCATTGGCGTTCCACTGCGTTATTCCAATGTAGATACTGACCAGATCATCCCAGCGGTCTATTTGAAGTCCGTGAAGCGCTCCGGCTTTGAAGATGGCCTCTTCTCCAACTGGCGCAAGGATGAGAACTTTGTTCTCAACCAGGAGCCATTCAACAAGGGCACCGTTCTCTTTGCTGGCGCGGACTTCGGCACCGGTTCCTCCCGTGAGCACGCAGTCTGGGCACTGGGCGATTATGGTTTCAAGGCCGTATTTTCCTCCCGTTTCGCAGATATTTTCCGCGGCAACTCCGGCAAAGCCGGTATGCTGACCGGCCTGATGAATCAGGAAGATATTGAGCTTATCTGGAAGCAGCTCGAATCCGGTGATGTGGAAGTCACCGTGGATCTGGAAGCACGCACCGTCACCGTTGGCGGCAACGTGTACTCCTTCGACATTGATGACTACACCCGCTGGCGCCTGATGGAAGGCCTCGATGACATCGGGCTGACCTTGCGCGATGAAGAAGTGATTGAGTCTTTTGAATCCCAGCGCCCAGCTTTCAAGCCTTCTGTGCCGGCTGATTCTTAAACTCGCTGATTATTAGCCAGCTGGATTTCATGAATGCAGGTTTATCTATAGGTAAGCCTGCATTTTTTGGTTCTGTGCTGGTGGTTGGGGAATTGTTTAATTGAGCTGCGGAGTAGCATGAGATAAATGGCACAGACTTCATCGATGATCCCACCGGCGGGGCCCGCGTGGACGGGCTCGCTGATGGGCACCTCGATTATCGCCACGCTGCTGCATAATCATGCTGATGGTGTGGCGGGTATGCCTGATGCGCCAGCAGGTATGTGGAGAACATACCTGCTGTGGGCTAGCGGATTCTTCTTGATTATTGCCACCGGTATTTTGGCCGTGACGCTCATTGGTCTGGCAAGGCATCGCACGCCACCTTTTAAACCAGAGCACATGGCGCCGTGGGGCATGTTCGCCATGGGCGTGATTTCGCTCGGCGGCGCTTGGACCGCGATGACCGGGGAGAGCATCTATCAGCTCATTGGGTATCTCACCGGCGGGCTCGGCGGGTTTATCATCGCGCTCAATCAATGGCGCAAATTCCCTGGCTCGCCCAGTTTCCAATGGGGTCTCGCTTTGGTGGTTCCCATGGTGGCAGCTACCGCAGCCGGACAGCTCGGGTTTATTACTTTGGGTCGCATCGGCTTCATCTTGGTGTGGCTTATCGGAGTACCGGTCTTTGCCTATGTGTATTTGGCGCTCATTCGCGGGCACGCATCTATTCCGGTTGCTTTGGGCACCACCACGTGGATTCCCGTTGGCGTGATTGGGCAATCCACCGCATCAGCGCAGTTATTATTCCCCACGAAGTTTGCGCTGACCTATGCCGCAGTGATGCTAAGCCTTGGTGTGATGGCAAGTGCGTTTGCGCTCTACCAGGAATTTCGTACGGTCAAGGCGTGGTCTGCCTATAGCCCCGCGTGGTGGGGATCCACCTTCCCCGTGGGCACCATGTCCCTGGGCACGCACTTTGTGGCACTCAATGCCCAGATGCCGATCTTTGACCGCATCAGCCAAGCCTTCTTAGCACTGGCGATTGTCAATTGGCTATTGTGCGTAGCCCGGTTTAGCACCTGGCTTGTGAGCTCTTATCGCACTGGCAGTGGGGACGCTAAGTAATCAGCGCCAATGAGCTCACCATCTTTAAAGCTCAACACCCATACGGAGGCCTTCTTGGCCTTAACCTCTTCGGATTCACAATCCCAGAACTTCGGTGCTTGCGCCTCAATGAAAGAAGGAATGGTCAGCCCCTGCGAGACCACCACGGGGGTGCCACCGCGGGAGATGATGGAATCAATCGCCAAACGCGCCTTGGAAGGCTGCTCCAACCACGCATCATCGCCCAATAGCGAATCAATGTGGACGGGGAGATTTAGTTCATCGGCCAAAGGTGCAGCGGTTTGCTGGCAGCGGTCCGGATATGCCGAGTAAATGGCGGTGGGGTGATAAGGGGCAAGCTCCGAAATCAGCATCTCTGCCTGACGGCGGCCCTTCTTATCCAAAGGACGCAAATCATCATCGCCCACCCAGGACTTACGGTCATGCGCGCGAGCATGGCGCACATATAACAGCAGGGTAGTAGGGGTTAACTGCAAACGCTTGAGCGCCTTATCCAGCACTTGCTCATCGAGCTTATATGTCACGCGCTCACGTGCTTCGGCAATGGGCATCCACTGCAGTTCATCCACCTCATCGTTTTGGGTGAAATCCCCGCTGAGCACCTGCGCGAGCCAGTAATAGACCACCTTGGTGCGCCCCTGAACCGGGTAGGTGACCTTGCCCACCAGTTTGCCCAGTTTGACTAGGCAGCCGGTTTCTTCTTCCAACTCGCGGGCGACGGTCGCAGGCAAAGATTCGCCCGGGTCGACCTTGCCTTTTGGCAAAGACCAGTCATCATAATGTGGGCGGTGAATGAGAGCCACCTCAGGATTTTCCGGGTCACCGCGCCATAGAATTGCGCCGGCAGCCAGGGTGGTGCGGCGAAATTCTGCATTGGGGTCCACGGGCACATGCTGGAGGCGTCCGGAGATAAAAGTCTCTGAACTGATGTCCTTATCAGTCTCGTGCATGTCTTTTACCTTGGGTTTATTCGCCATGGGGGTGTGCTCCTTTGGGGGTGGACGTGTCACACATATCCTAGACCCTTGCCCGCAATGTGACCGGGTAAGTCATCGGAATGTTTTATGATGGTGATCGATTTTAAATGTTTGAGAAAGGTTTTCTTGTGGCACAAGTTGCAGTGATGGGCGCGGGCTCATGGGGCACGACATTGGCGAAGGTCTTCGCTGATGCCGGAAGTAGCGTTCGCCTCTGGGTGCGTCGGCCAAAGTTGGCTGAGGCTATAGCCACCCAGCGCCGCAACGTGGATTACCTGCCAGATATTGAGCTCCCGACGACGCTGGAACCCACCACGGATGAGGCTTATGCGATGGCGGATGCAGATATCGTGGTCTTCGCTGTGCCTTCGCAGACTATGCGCGATAACCTGGCGCGCTGGGAGAAGCATTTGCCTGCCGATGCCACCCTGGTCTCCATTTCCAAAGGCATCGAGACCGAAACCCTCAAGCGCATGAGCGAGGTAATCGCAGAATGCACCGGTGCCTCGCCTGATCGCATCGCGGTACTTTCTGGACCAAACCTGGCGCGCGAGATTGCTGAGCAACAAGCCGCTGCCACGGTGATTGCTTGCCCTGATGAATCACGGGCGATTGCCATCCAGCAGGCGGTGTCGACGTCTTATCTGCGCCCCTATACCAATACTGATGTCATTGGTTGCGAAATCGGTGGTGCTTGTAAGAATGTCATCGCGCTCGCCTGTGGTGCAGCCGCCGGCATGGGTATGGGAACAAATACGATGTCCACGCTGATTACTCGCGGCCTGGCGGAAATCACGCGCTTGGGTGAGGCGCTCGGCGCAGACCCGCGCACCTTTGCCGGGCTTGCTGGCTTGGGTGACTTGGTGGCCACGTGTACCTCCGATCTCTCCCGTAACCGCACCTTCGGTGTGCGCCTGGGTAAAGGCGGCAGCCTAGAAGAAGCCACGGCCGCCACCCAAGGCCAGGTCGCTGAGGGCGTCTTTTCCTCAGCATCCGTCTACCGCCTGGCGCTGGAAAATGGCGTGGATATGCCGTTGACCCAAGCCGTATTCGGTGTGTGCCACAAGGATGTCCAGGCATCGGACATGGTGGTGGCACTGATGGGTCGCAGCAAGAAGTCAGAAGTCTAGAAGCTAAACTGATTTTCCATGACTTCCAAAACGCGCGTAGCTGTCATCTATGGTGGCAAAAGTACTGAACACTCTGTCTCTTGCGTAACCGCAGGTGCAATTATGAGCCACTTGGATCCCAGCCGCTATGAGATTGTGCCCATCGGCATTACCCGCGAGGGCATCTGGACCATCGGTGTCACTGAAGGTCTAGAAATCACCGACGGCCAGATGCCTGAGGTTGAGCTTGCCGATGAGCTCACCGTCTCCCTGAATCCAGAAGGCGCCGGTGAAGTCCACAATGTCACCCGCGGCACGCTGCATGCGGAAATCGATGTCGCATTCCCCGCGCTGCACGGCGTCAACGGCGAGGACGGCACCATCCAGGGCGTATTCGAGATGGCCGGTATCCCTTATGTTGGCCCTGGCGTGATGGCATCTGCTGTGAGCATGGATAAAGAATTCATGCGCAAGCTCATGGCTGCTGAAGGCCTGCCCGTGACCCGCGATGTCATTCTGCGCGGTCGCACCGAGCTCACCGAAGCTGAGAAGGAAGTGCTCGGCCTGCCGGTCTTCGTGAAACCCGCCCGCGGCGGTTCCTCCATCGGCGTGTCCAAAGTCAGCGCCTGGGAAGAGCTGGAGGCCGCCATCAAGGAAGCGGCAAAATTCGATGACAAGGTGATCGTCGAAGTCGAGCTCGTTGGCGCTGAGGTCGAAGTCGGCGTGCTCGAATACCCTGATGGTGCCGTGGTAGCATCCGTTCCAGCACAGCTCAATGGCACTGAGGACTCCGGCGAAGGCTTCTACGGTTTTGATACCAAGTACCTAGACAACACCGTCACCGCGACCATCCCTGCGCCTTTCGATGAAGCAACCACCTCGGCTATTCAGGATCTGGCCATTGAGACCTTCAAGGCGCTCAACTGCGAGGGGCTCTCGCGCGTGGACTTCTTCGTCACCGCCGAAGGCCCGATGATCAATGAGATCAATACGCTGCCGGGCTTTACCCCAATTTCCATGTACCCGCAGGTCTTCTTGGCCTCCGGCGTGGAGTACCCAGAATTGCTGGATACTCTCATCGCGACCGCAGTGGCTAAGGCTGCTCGTTAGTATTAGCCGCAATGACATCGCCCAACTCCACCAGGGCGGTGTTGGCAACATCCTGTGGCGTGCTCAGCGCAATGTCAGTCTCACGTCCCAGCGCATACCAGGTGCCCGCGGTGGTGCCACTACCCAGCGTGGTGTCCTGGAACCACGGGATGTCATTGATCTGCTGTAGCTGCTCACCCGGCTCATAGCCTGCCGGTGGCTCAACACCACAACGAATCACAATCGGTTCACGGCCCGGTGCACCCCAGGCGGCAGTATGCTCTTCTTCCACCTCAAAGCGTTCATATTCTTCGCCCACGATATCCGGCAGGGCATCGCCCAGCGGCGCGCATACCTCGGCATTATCTGCTGAATTTAGCTGCGAAAGGGGAGCAGGCTGTGGCTCCTGGGGGTCATCGGCAAGCACTGCGAAAGCCTCGCCCAAGCCTTCCGGACGCTCATCGCCATGGGTGGTAATTGCCACCGCGGGCGAATAATCAAGCGCATACCACGTGGTCAACGTCGAACCCTCGGTCATATCGCGCACCTCCAACCAATTGGTGCCATCCACCTCAACTGGCTGGGAATACTTGGTGTACTGCAAAGGCATATTCACACCGCAGCGCAGGACCGTGGCCATGGAAGAAATCTCCGCCCAGGCCGCAACACCATCTGGTGCGGGCTCAGCAATCTCTGAGCGCTTCTCACCCATTAACGTATCCGGCACATTATCAATCAACTCGGCGCATTCGGGGCTGGATGCGTCTGGTGAATCCACGGCACCCACCGACACCGGCTGGCGGGCCACGTTGTCAAAGTAGTACTTCGTGCCAAAAAGCACCCCGACAACGAGGGCAATAGCGATCCCAAGTGAGACAATAATTGCCGTGCGATTAAATTGGGTATTCATAGATCCACATGTTACTGAAAGGTAATTGAGTGAAAATAACTGACTCTCGCGAGGACGCCACGGTAGGTGATGTCGGCGAGCACGGCGTGATTGAAGAAATCATTGCGGCTGCGCCTAGCTCGGTCAATGGCGATGACGCGGCGGTGCTCTTACCGATGCCGCCCAACTCGCGGACCGTTGCCACCACGGACATGTTGGTCGAAGGCCGCCACTTTCGCTTGGACTGGTCCACGCCTTTCCAGGTGGGGATGAAGGCAATCACGCAGAACTATGCGGATATTGAGGCGATGGGTGCGCGTCCCATTGGTGCGCTCATGGCGCTCGGGGCGCCTGTAGATACGCCGGTGTCCGTGGTGCGTGAGATTGCCCAGGGCGTTGCCGCGCGCACGGGTGCTTATAACACCGAGCTGGTCGGCGGTGATGTCACCAAGTCGCAGCAGATTACTATTTCAGTCACCGCCATTGGCGCTTTGGGCGGGGACCGTCAGCCTTTAACGCTGAACTCAGCGCGCGCGGGGCAGAAAGTTGTGGCGCACGGGCGCATTGGTTGGTCAGCGGCCGGCTGGGCGCTTCTGGAGCGCTTTGGGCATTCGCTTCCCGATGCCTCCCTGCAGCCCCTGGTGGATTTTCACTGCGCACCGGAGATCAATCCTGGTCGTGGCATGATTGCGCGCGCCACGGGTGCTACGGCGATGACTGATAATTCTGATGGTCTCGTGCATGATCTGAACACCATCGCGCGGCGTTCTTCTGTCCACATTAATGTCTTTAGCGACGCGATTGTGCCCGATGACCTGCTGGTGCGCGCGGGCGAGCTGCTGGATCATGATCCGTGGGATTGGGTACTCGCCGGCGGGGAAGACCACACGCTGCTGGCCACTACGCTCAAGGACCCGCCATCTGGTTTTCGCACCATTGGTGAAGTCACCCGCCGCAACGGTGATGCGCTGGTCACCGTGGACGGCAAGCCAGCAGCCTATACCAGCGGATGGGAGTCTTTTTAATGCACCCTGATTGGCAACCGATTCTTGGCCCTGCGCTTGAGGCGGTGGACCCGGCTGTGTATGCCGAGGACACCTTGCCCGCGCGCTCGGATATTCTGCGCGCCTTTGATATCGCGCCAGCTGATGTCCGCGTGCTCATTGTCGGCCAGGACCCTTATCCCACGCCCGGTCACGCCATGGGGTTATCCTTTTCCACCCAGCCCGGCATCAAGCCGCCGCGCTCTTTGGTCAATATCTTTAAAGAGCTCGAAGCCGACCTTGGCCTTCCAGCGCCTGTCGATGGCAACCTTTTACCCTGGTTCAACCAAGGCGTCATGTTGCTCAACCGAGTGCTGACGGTATCCGCCGGCAATGCTGGCTCTCATCGCCGCAAAGGCTGGGAAGCGGTGACAGAAGCGGCCATCCGCGCGCTTAACTCGCCGCAGCTTGTAGCCATCTTGTGGGGCAAAGACGCCCAATCGGTGGAGCGTTTCATTCCCGATGCACACATCATCGCCTCCCCGCATCCCTCGCCGCTGTCGGCGCGCCGCGGATTTTTCGGCTCTAGGCCTTTCTCGCGCGCAAATGAGGCATTGGTTCAGGCCGGGTCGCATCCCATTGATTGGCGATTGTAGACTAATCAACCATGTCAACCGATCACATTGATGCCGCCGCTCTCCATAACTGGGCGAAGCGCTCGGTAGCGGAGTTATCTTTGCGCCGCACCGAGCTCAATGAGCTCAATGTCTTTCCCGTCCCTGATGCCGATACCGGCTCGAATATGGCGCACACTATGGAAGCCGCACTCGCCGAAGCCGACAAGGGCGGTGATGTCGCAGAAGCCCTCGCTATTGGTTCTGTGCGCGGCGCCCGCGGCAATTCCGGCATGGTGCTTTCCCAGGTCCTGCGCGCAGTCGCGGACTCTTCTGCCGATTCCCTCATTGATGCGCACACTTTCGCCAACGCGCTCAACCTCGCTGTCGAGCTGGTAGACCGCGCGATTGCGGAGCCCGTCGAAGGCACGGTGGTCTCCGTGCTGCGGGCTGCGGCACTAGCCGCACAGGAGGCAGTGACAGCTGCCGAGGTCACCCTAGCTTCCGTGCTTAACGCAACGTGTGATGCCGCGCGCCAGGCCCTGGCGAATACACCCTCGCAGCTTCCTGTCTTGCGCGAAGCTGGTGTCGTGGATGCTGGCGGCGCCGGCCTGCTCATCCTGCTTGAATGTTTACTCGCGGAAGTCGAGGAGACCGCACCGCGCGAGGCCGTCGCGATTCCCGAAGCCGTCTTCGAGTTGGAAGTGGTGTTTTTCTATGAAGGTGACATTGGCAAGCTTGAAGCTGCCCTGAATCCGTTCGGCGATAGCCTCGTCATCGCGCGTGCCACTGAAACTGCTGCGAATGTGCACATCCACACCACCGAAGCCGGCCGCGTCATTGAGACCGCTTTTGGTCTCGGCGCCATCTCCAACCTGCGTCTCGAGGTTCTTCCCTCCAAGGCCCCGGCGCCTGAGACCACACAGCCGGGGGTATACGTGGCCGTGCGCGAGAAGGAAATGGCCAAGCTGTTTAGCTCCATCGGCGCCACGATCTATACTCCGGGAACTGAGCTGGAGCCGGCGGATATTTTCATCGGCAGCCCGCGCAACATTGCCACCAACGGCGCGCAAGTCGTTGAAGCCTCCTCCCATGTTGCAGCGATGGCCGCGCTATCTGTCTACGCACCCGGGCCCGAGGCGGCCGCGGCGATGGAAGAGGCGGCATCGGCCATGCGCGTGGACACACCCAGCGATGAATCCATCGGCGCGATTATCGCCTGCTGCAATGACCTCTTGGCCTCGGGCGGGGAACAGGTCACCATTTTGACCTCACTCACGATTGATACGGAGCAACTCTCGCGTCAGCTGGGGGTTGAGGTGATTGCCGTGACGGTGCCCGGGATGCGCACCGAAATCGGGGTAGAATAATAAGCCATGTTGGGGTGGAGCGATGAGAGGCCGTTAACGGAGGTGCTGCCGGGCAAGGTGGCCAAGGCGTTGACCAAGAGCTTCGGCTACACCACCTGCGGGCAGCTGCTGCTCAATCACTATCCGCGTGATTATGTCCAGCAGGGCAATGCTTTTCGCTCCGTGGAAGATGGCGGCGCGCAAGAAGGCTCCATCGTGACCATTGTCGGCACGGTAACCGAGAAGCGCACACGGCATACCAACCGCGGCGAGATCCTCAACGTGGTTGTCGATGGCAAATACACCGCCGTCTTTTTCAATGGCACGTGGCAAAACCGCGTGCTGGATTATGGCTCCCGCGTGCTCTTTTCGGGCAAGCTCAAATACTTTGGTCAGAAGCCACAGTTACAGCATCCGGAGTTTCTCATTCTTAATGGGCCCTCCACAGCCAGCAAATGGACGGGCACGCTCAAGGCGATTTCGCAATTTGTGGATGTCGAGGAGCTCTTGCGCACCCGCGTGTGGTTCCCGGTCTATCCAGCAACCTCCACCTTGAAATCGTGGACCATCATGGCCGCGATTCACCACGTGCTCAAAACCATGCCGCCGGTCAAAGATCCGCTGAATTTCGGAGACTTCACCTTTGACCGCGCCATCCGCGAAATTCATGAACCAGGCCCGGAAGGCCCGCAGCGCGCGATAGACCGCCTGAAATATAACGAGGCCCTAGGCATCGGTCTAGTCATGGCGCTGCGCCGGCGTGATGTGCGCCAGTGGCGGGCATTTCCCATGCCACCGGCGCCCGATGGCTACCGCGCCGAGATGATTGCGGCGCTGCCTTTTCAGCTCACCCAAGGCCAGCAGAATGTGTTGCGGGACATCGATGCCGATATCACCAAGCCTGAGCCCATGATGCGCTTGCTCCAAGGCGAGGTCGGCTCCGGCAAGACGCTTGTTGCCGTGGCTGCGATGCTTTCCGCCGTCGATGCCGGGCACCAAGCGGCGCTGCTTGCGCCCACTGAGGTGCTCGCGCACCAGCATGCACGCTCTATCCGCGCGCAGCTGCCCGAGGATATTCGCCTCACGGTGCTCTCTGGCTCCATGAAAACGGCTGAAAAACGCCAGGCACTGTTGGATATCGTCTCTGGGCAGGCGGATATCGTGGTGGGCACGCATGCGATCATCCAAGAGACCGTGGAGTTCTATTCCCTCGGCCTCGTTGTGGTGGATGAGCAGCACCGCTTTGGTGTGGAGCAACGTGATGCCCTGCGCATGAAAGCGCCTGAAGGCACCTTCCCGCACGTGTTGGTGATGACGGCAACGCCGATTCCGCGCACCATCGCTATGACCGCCTTTGGTGATTTGGCGTCCTCGTCTTTGCACGAGCTGCCCGGCGGGCGCAAGCCTATCCAATCTTCCGTCGTGCCGGAGCTCAAGCCGAAGTGGGTGCAGCGCGCGTGGGAGCGCATTCGCGAGGAAGTGGAAAAAGGCCACCAGGCTTATATCGTGTGCCCACGCATCGAGGGCGAAGGCGGCGTGCTGGAGCTGGCTGCCGAGCTTGCCGATGAAGAGCTCGCCGGCCTCAACATCATGGTCCTGCATGGGCGTATGGATGATAAAGATGAACGCATGGCAGCCTTCGCGCGCGGGGAAGTGGATGTGTTGGTCTCCACCACAGTTATCGAAGTCGGTGTGGACGTGCCCAATGCGACGGTGATTCTGATTCGTGAGTCGGAGAATTTCGGTGTGAGCCAGCTGCACCAGCTCCGTGGGCGAGTGGGCCGTGGCGGCAATGCTTCGCTGTGTCTTTTCCACACCACCGCGGATTTACGTTCAGAGACTTATGAGCGTCTAGAGCGCATCGCGGCGACGTCTTCGGGCTTTGAGCTCACCGAAATTGACCTTGAGCACCGCCGCGAAGGAGACGTCCTGGGTAACCGCCAATCCGGGCGCTCACGTACGCTGCAGCTGCTGGATTATTCCAAGGATTTGCTGGTTATTGAAAACGCCTATGAAGACGCATATGAGCTGGTGGATGCGGACCCCGAAGCTGCGTTTAATATGACTGCGGATATTCGTGCGCGTGAGAGGGAATACTTAGATAAATCTTAGGTGCCGGCTGCGATAGGGTAGAAGACATGACTAGAATCATCGCCGGCCAGGCACGCGGACGAAGCATTAACGTGCCCAGTGAAGGCACCCGTCCCACCTCAGATCGCGCCCGCGAAGGGCTCTTTTCATCGCTCGCGGTGCGCTGGGGTTTTGAACAATCCCGCGTCCTCGATCTCTTCGCCGGATCCGGCGCTCTCGGCCTAGAGGCCGCCAGTCGCGGCGCTGAGGAAGTCCACCTCGTGGATGATAGCCCTGAGGCCATTAAAAATATCGAGCACAATGCTCAGGTGGTGGGCCACCCCAAGGTGCATATTCACCAGATGCAGGCTGGCACTTACCTAGACCGCGCACCGCGCGAATACTTCGACATGGTGCTGGCTGACCCGCCTTATGATTTCAATGACGTTGACGCGCTTATTGCCAAGCTCACCCCAGCACTGGCGGATTCTGCGATAGTAGTTATTGAACGCCACGTTGATAGCCCCGAGCCGCAGTGGCCGGAAGAATTCACCCCGACGGGCCAGAAGCTGAAGAAGCGCACCTATGGAATCGCGCGCATGGATATGGCCATCTTTGAAAGGAATAGCGATGACTAGCGCAGTGTGCCCTGGCTCTTTCGACCCCATGACCCTGGGACATTTGGATATCTTCCACCGTGCTGCCGAGATTTTTGATGAGATAACGGTCTTGGTGACCGGCAACCCGAACAAGCAAGGTGGGCTTTTTAGCGTCCACGAGCGCGTGGAGCTTATCCGCGAGGTCATTGATCGCCCGAATATCCGCGTCGATTTCTGGTCAGGCCTGCTGGTGGATTATACGAGCGATAATAATATCGATGCCATCGTCAAAGGCCTGCGCTCTTCGCTCGATTATGAGTATGAGCTGCCGATGGCGCAGATGAATAAGCGCCTGTCAGGCATCGACACAGTTATGCTGCTTACCGATGAAAAATACGGCTACATTTCCTCCTCCCTCTGCAAAGAGGTAGCGAAGTATGGCGGAGATATCTCCGGATTCTTCCCTGAACCCGTCGGGCGCGCAGTGCTGGAGAAATACCAGCAATGATGGCGGTTGCCGCGGTATTTCTCGCCATCGCTGTGGGTTCGTGCCTGCAGCGAGTTTCCGGCATGGGCGTGGGACTTATCGCGGGACCGATTATCTCCATCGTGATTGGCCCGGTGGAGGGCATCATGGTGCTCAATATCCTCGCTTGCATCAACGCGGGTGCCACCGCGGTGACCGTGCGACGCAACGTAGACTGGAGCCAATTCTGGATTATCTCCTCGGTACTCATCATCGGCTCTATTCCGGCCGCACTTCTTATTGCGGCAATGGATACCGCACCGCTGCTCATCCTCGTCGGCTGCTTGCTTTTGATAGCTCTGGCAGTGGTGACCTTCGGCAAACACGTTGTGCCACCCGTATCCGGCAAAGCCCCAGCGTTGACGGCGGGCGTGCTCGGCGGATTTAGTAATACCCTCGCAGGCATCGCCGGGCCCGTCTTCACGGTTTATTTCACCGCTCGCAACACTCCCCAGGCCACTCTTGCGGCCACGCTACAGCCGCTCTTTATGGTCTCCGGCGGGCTCTCCTTCATCATCAAAATCGCCCTCGGCACCGCCGTGCTCGGGGACATCAGCTGGATGGTGTGGGTCGCAGGCCTAGCCGGCATGCTCGTCGGAATCACGCTCGGGAGCATTTTCGCCGGAAAGATCGAACAAGCGGCGGCACGTAAGTTCTCACTCATCGTGGCCGCCGCTGGAGCACTGGGCGCGGTTATTCGCGGTATCACATCACTTTAGAAGTGAAGATAAAAACTCCTTGGTCCTTGGCTGCTGTGGATTATCCAGCACCTGCTCAGGAGCACCCATCTCCACCACGGCGCCATCGGCCATGAAGACAACCTTATCGGCGACCTCGCGCGCAAAGCCCATCTCATGGGTTACCACGATCATGGTCATGCCACCTTTAGCGAGGTCTTTCATCACGCGCAGCACCTCACCAACGAGCTCGGGGTCGAGGGCGGAGGTGGGTTCATCGAAAAGCATCAGCTTCGGCTCCATCGCGACCGCGCGCGCGATAGCAATGCGCTGCTGCTGGCCACCGGAAAGCTGCACTGGGTAAGCATTTGCCTTATGCGCCAAGCCAACCTGCTCCAGCAGGTGCATGGCCTTCGTCTTGGCCTCCTCAGGCTTGACACCCTTGACGTGAATCGGGGCCTCGATGATATTTTCCATCACCGTGCGGTGGCTAAAGAGGTTGAAAGACTGGAACACCATGCCGATGTTCTGGCGCTGCAAAGACGCATCCTTTTCAGAGATCTCATACAACGTGCCGTTCTTTTCGCGATAGCCCACGAAATCACCATCGACATAGAGCCTGCCGGCGGTGATCTTCTCCAGGTGATTCACGCAGCGCAGAAAAGTGGACTTACCGGAGCCAGAAGGACCAATGAGACACATGACCTCTCCCGGTTCAACGGTGAGGTTAATACCTTTGAGTACCTCGAGCTGGCCAAAAGACTTGTAGACGTCGATGGCCTCAACCATAGGTTTATTCATTGCGGTCTACCTCCGGGATAACGGAAACGTTTTTAGGAATGGTGCCTTCGGCATCGGCAAGCGCTGCAAGCTGGCGGCCGGTCAGCTCGCGCGTGGCGCCCTTCTCGTAGTACTTCTCTAGGTAGTGCTGGCCGACCATGAAGATGGACGTAATGGCCAGATACCAAGTGGCTGCGACCAGCAGGAGTGGAATTGGCTGGAAGAGCGCTGCGGAAATATCGGTGGCGCGTCCGAAAATCTCATGGGTATAAGGAATGGCGACGACCAGGGAAGAAGTTTTCAGCAGCGAAATGAACTCATTGCCGGTCGGTGGGATAATAATGCGCATCGCTTGCGGCATGATGGTGCGACGCATGGTCATCCACCAGCCCATACCCAAAGCCTTGGACGCTTCCTTCTGGCCCTCGGGCACCGAAGAGATGCCGGAGCGCACGATTTCGGCCATATATGCGGCCTCATTCAGGCCCAGGCCAAGAACGGCAAGCAAGAAGGCAGAGGAGAGCACGCCTTCGAGCGAAATCTCGGCAAAGCCCAGGTTGATGGATTGGTAAATCGCGCCGAGTAGACCCCAGAAGACCAGCTGGACATAGATTGGGGTGCCACGGAAGACCCAGAGGAAGACCCAGGAGATGGCCTGCAGAACCGGGTTGGGGGACATGCGCAGCACGGCCAGGATGGCGCCGCCGACGACACCGATGATCATCGCGAGCAGGGTAATCGCCAGGGTGTGCAGCGCTGCGATAGCGATGCGCGTATCAAGCACGTATGCGAAGTAGGTCTCCCAGCCAAAAGCTTCATTGCGTGCTGCCGAGATGACGAAAGCGACAGCTAGCAGAAGGACGATGACTGCGAAAGTCCAGCGCCAAGGGTGGCGCAGTGGCTTTGCCTCAATCCTTTCAGGGGTGCTCATTGAATTGGCCTTTCATTAATCATTGCGGTGTCAATCAAGCCTTCTTCGATGCCCCATTGGGCAAGGATTCGGGCATAATCGCCGTTATCAATCAAGTGTTGGAGGGCGGCTGCCATAGCGGGGCCGTAATCGGAGTCCTTCGGAACAGCCATGCCATAAGGCGCGGCGTCGAAGATGTCGCCGACTAGCTCTAGTTTGCCGTCGGAGCGGTTGACCGCATAGGCGGTCACCGGTGAGTCAGCAGACAGCGCGTCGGCGCGGCCGGCGAGCGCTGCGATAGCGGCGTTATCGGAGGTGTCATAGCTTAAGATTTCCAAGTCACCATCGCACTCATCGCGCTTGGGCCGAACGTCATCGGTCTCTGAGACAGTGGTGCGCTGCACGGCGACGGTCAGGCCGCAGGCGTTATTTGGATCCACGTCGTGCTCAGAGTCGGTGGGTTGTGCCCACTGGATGCCGGCGTAGAGATAGTTTACAAAGTCATATTGCGCGCGGCGCTCGGGTGTATCGGTGAATCCGGACACCCCGACGTCGAGTTGGCCGCCGTCGATGGACGGCAAAATCATGGCGAAGTCTTGCTCAACGGGTTGAAACTCCAAGCCCATGACAGATGCCATCGCACGCGCGAGGTCCATCTCGAAGCCGACGATATTGCCGCCGTCATCTTTGAACTCAAAAGGCGCGAAGGGCGGGTTGGTGCCAACGGTGAGCACGCCGTCTTCATCATCGACCATAGCGGCGATGGAATCGACGCGTTCAAGCGTGATTTCTTCCCAGCCTTCGGGCAGGGCTGGTTCGGTATTGGTGACGCAGCCAGAAAGCACGCTTACCGATGCCAGAGCAGCTAAGACCTTGTACCTCATGCTGTCTGCTTTTGCTTTGCGATACGACGGTCTGCATAAATAAATGCCGCCACAATTGCGGCTCCCAGCACAATCATGCCGATAATCGGTGCGGTGGATGCGTCTTGGCCTTCACCCCATGGCCAGAGGGCGCGCAAAGAACCGACCATGAAACCGGTCATCACAGCCAGCGTGACTCCGCGGTGGACATCGAGCAGGTAGTTAAGAATGCGCACGAATGCAACCAGACCGCAGATGGCGCCGACGATGAAGACGGCGATGACGGCGAGATCACGGTCGGAGACTGCCTGGATAATGGGTTGGTAGAGTCCCAACATGAGCAAGATGAGAGAGCCAGACATGCCCGGCAAAATCAGCGCGCACACGGCAACGGCTGCGGCGAAGAACACCACTACCAAGTTGGGGTCCTCGACTGCATTAGAGGTCAAACCGGTGAGAATGAAAATCGCCACCGCGCCAATTGCTCCTGAGATCCAGCAGAGCGGCTTGGTGCGCTCTGCTTTGGAGATCATCGAAATGGGAACCGAGATGGATACCAAGACCATGCCGAAAAATAGCGCATGGGAGATGGAGAAATTATTGGCCACAAAGCTCGAAAGAATGGTGGAGAGTCCGAAGACCGCGGCCACCATGCCCACAGCGACGGTGGCGATAAAGACCCAATCAACTTCCTTGATTTTGCCTTTAACTAGCTTATTAGCGTTGTGCAAAGCGCGTTCGTAGATACCCACGATGAGCGCGACGGTGCCGCCGGAGATTCCGGGCACCAATTCGGCGGAGCCAATGAGGCCACCGCGAATCAGGTTGAGAATATGCTGCATAAAATTTTTGACCTTCGCGTGATAAAGAACAACAGATCACGCTACACGTTTATGCGCATAAAATTAATTCAGCCGCGCAAGAAGGGCAGCATGTCATAGATATTGACCTGTGGAATATGCGGTGCGATGACTGCTCCATAAATCGAGCCAACAACCGCCCAGATACCAAGAGACACGACAACATCAAGCAGGAAATTCTGCTCAGGAGAATCACCCAAGCCAAAAGTTGGCAGGGAAGAGGTGCCATCACCATTTTGGGAGCTGGTAGGAACTTCCAAGCTTTCTGCGCCCTGAGAGCTCTCCGTTGTGAAGTCTTCGACGGTGTCGCTGATCTCGGAGGAAATGTCCTGGGCATGAGCAACGGATACTGGCGCAATAGCAACGGCAGTGGCAGTGATCAGGGCAGCAAGCTTGGTGCGCATTAGATTCTCCTGAAGAAATGATTGATTTTACTTGAAACAGACTACTGCACGCCCAGCCCAAATGTGAAAGAAAGAGTATTTTGGGGACCATGATGAATACGGAGCTTTCAAACCAACAGTCAGAGCAGATGTTCAAGATTTATCGTCATCTGCACCAGAACCCTGAGCTATCCATGCAAGAGTATGAGACCTAGAAGTTCATTGAATCTGAGCTCGATGAGATTGGACTTGAGCACTTCCGCTGCGGCGGCACCGGCGTGGTCGCGATTGATAAAAATGGCGATGGCCCAACCGTTGCTTTTCGTGCGGATATGGACGCGCTGCCGATTAAGGAAGATACGGGGGCGGAATTTGCATCGGAAAGCACTGCTGAACTAGACGGTGCCACGGTGCCGGTCATGCATGGCTGTGGCCACGACATGCACACCACCGCAGCGCTGACCGCCGCACGCTTGGTTCACGAGCAATCCGACAGCTGGTCGGGCACCATCGTGTGGATCTTCCAGCCCGCTGAAGAAACCGCTGAAGGGTCCCAGGCGATGGTCGATGATGGGCTGTGGGATAAAGCGCCGAAGCCGGACATCGTGTTGGGCCAGCACGTCTTCCCATTTGAAACCGGCACCATCAACTACACCCTGGACGCGGCGATGGCTGCTGCTGATTCTTTGAAGATCACCCTCCATGGCGAACAAGCTCATGGCTCGCAGCCGGAGAATTCCATTGACCCTATCGTGTTGGGTGCGCATATTGTCACCCGCCTGCAGACGATTGTGGGCCGTGAAATTGCGCCATTGGATTCCGCTGTGGTTACCGTCGGTACATTTAATGCTGGTCTGAAGGAGAACATCATCCCGGACCGCGCGGAGCTGAAGCTCAATATCCGCACCCTGACCCCTGATGTGCGTGAGCACGTTCTGGCGTCGATTACGCGCATTGTCAACGCTGAGGCGGAAGCTTCTGGTGCGCCGCAGCCAGAAATCGAAGAGATTTACACCTTCCCGCAGCTCAAGAATGACCCGGAGGAAGGTGCTAAGGTTGCGGACGCTCTGAATGCAGAGCTTGGCGATGACAACGTGATTGAAACCCCACCACTGATGGGCTCTGAGGACTTCCCGAATCTCGCGGAAGCCATCGGGGTGCCCAGCATGTTCTGGTTCTTCGGCGGTGCAGCCAAAGACGATGAGAATCCGGCGAAGAACCACTCGCCGCGCTTCTTGCCGGTGGAGGACACCTCACTGACCACGGCGGTGCGCGCTGCAATTGCTGCGGTTGGTTCCTACGTAGCGAAATAAAAATAAGACCCTGTACTCAGCAAGTACAGGGTCTTAATTAATTTGTGCCCCTGGTGAGACTCGAACTCACACTGGACGGGTTTTGAATCCGTTGCCTCTGCCAATTGGGCTACAGGGGCGCACAAAGAGATAGTAGCGTAAGTAGTTCGCAAAATTAAAATCAGCACGTCTACACTGGTCGTTGTGACTTCAAAGCTACTTCTCATTGACGGCCATTCCATGGCATTTCGCGCGTTCTACGCCCTGCCGGTTGATAAGTTCTCCACTTCTGGTGGTCAGCACACCAATGCGGTCTATGGATTCATGTCCATGATGGCCTCGCTCGTGGGCGAGGAAAAGCCGGACTCTATCGCAGTGGCGTTCGATGTCGGACGCAAGACTTTCCGTACGGAAATGTTCCCCGAGTACAAGGCGCAGCGTGAGGCAGCGCCGGAGGCCTTCAAGGGCCAGGTCACGATTATTCGTGACATCTTGGACAAAGCGGGTATTACGACTTTGTCGCGGGAGAATTTTGAGGCCGATGACATTCTGGCCACGCTGGCTACTCAAGCGACGGGCATTGATGACATCGATACGCTGATTGTGACCGGTGACCGTGACTATTTGCAGCTGGTAAATGAGTCGACGACGGTGCTGTATCCCATGCAGGGTGTTTCCAAGCTGCACCGCTTTACCCCGGCTGCGGTGGAGGAAAAGTACGGCCTCACGCCTGAGCAGTACCCGGATTATGCGGCGCTGCGCGGAGATAACTCGGATAACCTGCCGGGTGTTCCGAAGGTGGGTGAGAAGACCGCACTGAAGTGGATTTTGAAATATAACGACCTGGAAAATCTGCTTGCGAACGCCGATGAAATCAAGGGTGTCGTGGGTGAGAACTTGCGTGAGCGTATTGAGCAGGTGCGTCTCAACCGCACGCTGACGCAGATGATTACCGATATGGACCTGGAAGTCGGCCCGCAGGATCTGGCGTTTAAGCCGGTGGAAACCGCGACGATTGCCGAGCTTTTCGATGAACTCGAATTCGGCGGCAACCTGCGCGAGCGCGTGATGGATGCCTTCCCGAATATTGAGGGCGCGGTTCCGGAATCTGCTGATGACGTGCTAACCACCGTCAGTGATGAGCCTTTGGCCAAGTGGCTTCAGGGAAAAGATGGAGTAGCGGTATTCATCACCGGCGATGGCCGACCTGGTCAAGGTGATGCCACGAGTATTTCTCTGGTTGATGATTCCTATTCCGGTATTCATGCCGAATTGGCTGGGCTGTCCGCAGAAGATGATAAGGTGCTCGCGGAGTGGCTGGAATCGGATGCGAAGAAGTACATGCATGAGGCAAAAGCGGCGTATCACATGCTGCAAGGCCGTGGTGTGGAGCTTAATGGCGTAGAACATGACACGGCGATTGCGGCATACTTGCTGCGCCCAGGACAGCGCACGTATGAGCTTGCCGATGTCTACCAGCGCCACTTGCGTAAGACCCTTGAAGCGTCGAGCGAGCAGCTGTCCTTGCTGGATAAAAATGGTGGGATTGATTCCGCGGCAGCGATTATGGAATTGGCGGTTGAGCTGACCAAGGAGCTGCAGGAGATTGACTCTTATCAGCTCTATGCAGAGTTGGAGATGCCGCTGGTGTCGATTCTGGCGCGTATGGAAGCCATCGGTATTGCAGTTGACGTGGACATTCTGGAAACCCAGCTTGAAGTATTCGCGAAGCAGGTCGCGGAGCAAGAGGAGGCCGCGCGCGAGCTTGCTGGCGATGACTCTTTGAACTTGAACTCACCAAAGCAGTTGCAGTCTGTTCTGTTTGAGACGCTGGACTTGCCGAAGACGAAGAAGACCAAGACTGGTTATTCCACGGCAGCCAAGGAGATTGAGCAGCTGGCGATTAATCATCCGCACCCATTCTTGGACCACTTGCTGGCGCACCGTGAGTATCAGAAACTCAAGACCACGCTTGAGGGCTTGATCAAGACGGTGCAGTCCGATGGTCGTATTCATACGACCTTCAACCAGACCGTGGCGTCGACGGGACGTTTGAGCTCTACAGACCCGAACCTGCAGAATATTCCGGTGCGCACGGAATCTGGCCGCACCATTCGATCGGCATTCGTGGTGGGCGAGGGCTATGAGACTTTGCTGACGGCGGACTACTCGCAGATTGAGATGCGTGTGATGGCGCACCTGTCCCAGGACCCAGGTCTGATTGAGGCGTATAAGGAAGGCGAGGACCTGCACAACTACGTTGGCTCACGCGTCTTCGATGTTCCTGTTGATGAAGTCACTTCAGAGCTGCGTCGTCGCGTGAAGGCTATGTCCTACGGTCTGGTTTACGGTCTGTCCGCCTTTGGCCTGTCCCAGCAGCTGTCGATTCCAGCCGGTGAAGCGAAGAAGACGATGGATGCCTACTTCGGCCGCTTTGGTGGTGTGAAGAAGTTCTTGGCGGACGTGGTTGATCAGGCCCGTAAGGATGGATATACCTCCACCATCTTTGGCCGTCGTCGCTACCTGCCGGAGCTAATTTCCGATAACCGCCTGGCTCGCGAAAACGCTGAGCGCGCAGCCCTCAATGCGCCAATTCAGGGCACCGCGGCAGACATCATCAAGGTTGCGATGATTCGCGTGGACAATGCCATCAAGGGCATGAAGTCTCGCGTGCTGCTGCAGGTGCACGATGAATTGGTCGTCGAAATTGCCCCTGGCGAGCTTGACCAGGTGCAAGAGATTGTGGAGCGGGAAATGGATGCATCGATTAGCCTGCGAGTACCACTGGAGGTCTCTGCAGGCACCGGCGATAACTGGGATGCGGCAGCACACTAGGCACGCTGATTGCGGGCCATGTCGTGGGCGGTGCCGCGCCAGCCTTCGTAGAAAATACGGCGCGGGTTATATGTCATCGGTTCGCCGGGTTTGGGAACGTAGCCGGGCCAACCATTGTCATCGCGCTCGATGCGGCCATTCTTCGGCGGAGCATTGGGATTATCATCATTGCCGGCATTGTGCGGGGCGCAAGCGTTGGCGAAATCATCCCAGGTGTGCTCAGGCTTTTTGACATAAGCGTACGCATCGATGTGATGAGCCTGGCACGTTATAGCTGGGCGGCCGCAGCGGGTGCACGTCAAGGTTTCTAACATGACTCCAAGGCGGTGCTCGCCCGTTGAGAAGCGCTTTCGGGTGATACCGGCGATGAAGTTGAGTTGCGCCCGGCCATTGACCATAGAGGTATGAGCGACATAGCCGGTATCAGCGAGCGGAAGGTTCACAGCTTCATGTAAGGGAATCGTGGCTCCGGAGAGAGTGTTGACGTGGCCACGCTCGAAATCGATGTTCGGGTCGCCGGAGAGAATGATCATCGGCTGGTATTTCACGTCCGAGGCTCCGTCAGAGCGCATCTGTCTGATTAACCAGTTGGCGAAAAGCTGGTCATAGCCGAGGTGCGGATTCTTTTTCTTAGCGGTTGCAATAAAGCTTTGCGAGCGTTCCTGGAATTCGCGGGCTATGTGCTCCTTGAGCTGGCCTTGGATGCGAATCATGCCGTTTTCATCAGGATCTTGGGCCAAGCTGATGCGGTTTTGGCGACTTGGCCTATCCGGTTTCTGGCACTGTGAGACGATTTCGGTCAGCCGTACTTTGGCATCAGCTACGGTCTTGTGGTGGCATGCGCGTAGCATCACGTCAAGGACTTTGGCATGATTGTTGAGCCGAGTATCTACTTTGCCAATTGCGACGGAAACAGCCCGGAGATGATCAAGCGAAAGCTTGAGCGAAGCGGCCACGCGATGACGGGGCTTGATGCGCTTATAGGTGCGCAGCAGTGCATTGACTTCTTGTTCGGTGAGATTGTCTTCGCGGGCGATAGTTTCTGGCAATGCGGAACCAACGCGGGCGCGGAAGCTTTCCAGAAGCTCCCAGCCATTATTCATGGCGGCCACATAAGCGGCGTATGCGTTGGTCGATGTCATGAAACATAGACTATGAATACTGCGCAACCCCCACAAGCAAAATGCTAGGGCGGAGTGAAAAACTGTGGATAACTTCTCCGGCTAATTCTCCGGAAAGCCTTCTACCTGCGAATCTGGGCTGTGAGTTTTCTTCTCGACCATCGTCTTCGCAAGCATATCCATCGGGTGCTGCGCGAATCCGAAGATAGTGAGAGCCAGAATTATGAGGATTGTGGGTTCAACGAATGGGACTCCGAACGCGGCAAGAATTGTCAGTAGTGCCCAGGAGTTGCGAATCGCGGCGGTGCGATAACTGGGACTGATGGAAATCAGTTCCAGCTGCAAAGACCACTTGCCTAAGGAAGTGTTCCAGCGGCCCTCGACGATGACGCGGTAGATGAAGAAGACCAGCGCAAAAGAATAAATCTGATAGAGGGTGGCGGCGTGGCCGGTCAGTGGGGCATCGGCAAGCAAATTGATAATCCACTGGATAATGAGGATGACGGCGCCGACGGCGAAACCATCAATCCAGAAGCCCAGACCACGGCGGGCGAGAACAGACAAGCGATAGCGCATGAAAAATACGATACCTGTTGCGCGTCAAAGATTGCACTGCTTGCAGCAACGATGTAGAGTTGCTGGGGCGTGTCTATGCCCGCGGACGACTTCAATCAGTATAGGAGGGTTGGCTTCGTTTGCGCGGTGAGATTGATACTACTTTATAGCAGCTTCAAGAGACGCGTTTCTGTCCAAATTCGATCTCCTAACAATTCGGAGCACACTTTAATATGCCCACTTCTAACACCCCTCAGGTAGCGATTAACGATATCGGTACCGCTGAGGACTTCCTCGCAGCAGTCGACGCGACCATCAAGTACTTCAACGATGGCGACATCGTTGAAGGTACCGTGGTCAAGGTTGACCACGACGAGGTATTGCTCGACATCGGATACAAGACCGAAGGTGTCATTCCGTCCCGCGAGCTGTCCATCAAGCACGACGTCGACCCAGATGAGGTAGTCGAGGTCGGCGATCAGATCGACGCTTTGGTCCTGACCAAGGAAGACAAAGAAGGTCGTCTGATCCTCTCCAAGAAGCGTGCTCAGTACGAGCGTGCTTGGGGCGCCATCGAAGAGCTGCAGGCGAAGGAAGAGCCAGTTACCGGTACCGTTATCGAGGTTGTCAAGGGCGGCCTCATCCTGGATATCGGCCTGCGCGGCTTCCTGCCAGCATCCCTCGTCGAGATGCGTCGCGTCCGCGACCTAGAGCCATACATTGGCCAGGAGCTGGAAGCAAAGATCATCGAGCTCGACAAGCAGCGTAACAACGTTGTTCTGTCCCGCCGTGCATTCCTTGAGCAGACCCAGTCTGAGGTTCGCTCTGAGTTCCTGCACCAGCTGCAGAAGGGTCAGGTCCGCAAGGGTGTTGTCTCTTCCATCGTCAACTTCGGCGCATTCGTCGACTTGGGCGGCGTAGACGGCCTGGTTCACGTTTCCGAGCTGTCCTGGAAGCACATCGATCACCCATCCGAGGTTGTCACCGTTGGTGACGAGGTAACCGTAGAGGTTCTGGACGTTGATCTGGACCGCGAGCGCGTTTCCCTGTCCCTGAAGGCAACCCAGGAAGATCCATGGCGCGTATTCGCACGCACCCACGCTGTGGGCCAGATTGTGCCTGGTAAGGTCACCAAGCTGGTTCCATTCGGTGCGTTCGTTCGCGTTGAAGAAGGCATCGAGGGCCTGGTACACATCTCCGAGCTGGCACAGCGCCACGTTGAGGTTCCAGACCAGGTTGTTGGTGTCGGCGAAGAGGTAATGGTCAAGGTTATTGACATCGACCTCGAACGTCGTCGTATCTCCCTGTCTGTTAAGCAGGCAGACGAGGACTACACCGAAGAGTTCGACCCATCCAAGTACGGCATGGCTGACTCTTACGACGAGCAGGGTAACTACGTCTTCCCAGAGGGCTTCGACGCAGATACCAATGAGTGGAAGGAAGGCTTCGACGAGCAGCGTCAGGCTTGGGAGGCACGCTACGCTGAGTCCGAGCGTCGCTTCCAGCTGCACACCGCTCAGATCGAGCGCCACCGTCAGGCTGCTGCAGAAGCAGCTGAGACCGAGGCAGCTTCCTCCAACTACTCTTCTGAGACCGACGATGCAGCTCCGGCATCCGAGGCTCCAGCAGAGTCCGCAGGTTCCCTCGCATCTGATGAGCAGCTTGCTGCTCTGCGCGAGAAGCTTGCTGGTGGCGAGAACTAATCTCACCCCTTAAAAGTCGCGTCTACCGTTTCGGCGGTGGGCGCGATTTTTTTTAGTTTTCGGGTCTTAAGCCCGCGAGATAGGTCTTGATGAGAAATTCGAGATAGTCCGGAAATAGTCCTTCTACTCGCTGGGGGATTTGGCGAGAGATGACGGCGATGCCGAGGAAGAAGTGGGCGGGGAGTACGGAGGCATCGATAAGCTTGTGCTCTTTTGCTTTATTGGCAAAACTCTCGGAGACGCTCAGGGCGCGCTGGAGACCAGAGTTGTCAGCTGGCAGTAGCTCGGTGTTATTGATGATGGTTTCACCCATTGCCATGAAACTTAGGGGATGAAGATCTGAAAGCTCGCGCACGATGTTGTAAAGGGCAGCCTCGGCATCGGTGTCCCAGAGGTCATCATAGGAATGAATAATGCCTTCCATCCGGTCCCAGAACCGGTGGGCAACGGCGAGCACGAGGTCAACGCGGTCAGGGAAGTGACGGTGCACAGTGGCGACCCCGACCCCGGCGGCGTTCGCGATAGTGCGAAAAGGTACCTCAAACCCTTCGGTGGCAAATAACTCGACGGACGCAGTGACAATTGCGTCTCTTTTTTCTTGGGCATCTGCTCTCATGCTTGCATTCTAACAAATGGAACATTATGCTCCATTAAAGTAAGTGGAACAACATGTTCCAATTGAGTGGAAGGGACGAGCCTATGTCACAGATTAAGGAGCAGAACCCCTGGGTAAAGGTTCTGGCGCTAACGGTTGGTTTGCCCATTATCATCGCACTAATTCTCTTTGCTTTCCTAGCGCCGTCGATGAACTCGGGGGCTAATGAATTACCTGTGGCTGTATCTGCACCGGAGCAGGTCGCCGCGGGGATGGAGCAGGAGGCGGGTGATGCCATTGAGGTCACCACGATGGAGGCTGCGGATGTCGTGGAAGGCATTGAAAACCGCGAGTATATCGGCGGTCTGGCAATGAATCCGGATATGACGGTGACCATGTACAAGGCTTCGGGCAACGGTACGCCTTATGGCACGATGCTGGATGGAATGGCAGAAGGCCTGCGTGCGCAGGGCATGACCGTCAATGTGGAAGACTTGGCACCTTTGGGTGAAGGCGATGCCACCGGTTCTGGTTTGGCGATGATCGGTCTGCCATTGGCTTTCGGTGGCATGATCTCCGGTGTCCTGATTACCGGGTTGTTGAAGCGCCGTCCATGGATCAAGGTTGCGGCGTCTGCGCTGGTTTCGCTAGCCGCCGGCTTCGTCGTGGCCGCCATCATGATGTACGGCTACGACCTCTTTGAGGGCAGCTACTTTGCTACCTCGATGGCGATTGCTGCGGGTGTGGCTGCCATCTCGCTGGTGGCTGTTGGTTTGGGTGAGCTTTTCGGTATGGCTGGTATTGGTCTGACCGCCATCTTGGTTATCTTCCTTTCCAATCCGCTCTCGGGCCTGGCTACTGGTTGGTGGATTTTACCGAAGCCGTGGGGGTTCATCGGTCAGCTCATGCCCATCGGCGCCACCGGAAACCTGGTGCGCTCTGTTGAGTATTTCGATGGTAACGGCGCAACAATGTCTATTTGGGTCCTAATATGTTGGATTGCTGTAGGCCTGGCTTGTGTTTGGTTGGGAAGCTTGAGAAAGCCTGCTGATAAGTTAAATGTTGAATAGTACTTGCATACATCGGCACAGCCTGCTTAAGATGTAATGCACAACACCCTAAGGGTTGTTACTCGTAATGGAGGCAAGACCTGGGCAGCTTTTCGATCGCTGCCCGGGTCTTTTCGTGTTTTACCGACAAGGAAAGAAGGTACATCTCATGTCAAAGACTGAGATGCGCACCGCTGCCGAGGAAATCCTCGATGGCATTGGCGGTGCGGAAAATATTGCATCGATGACTCACTGCGCGACGCGTTTGCGCTTTGAGCTCAATGATGCCTCCCAAGCAGATAAAGATAAGCTCGACGCCATCCCCAAGGTCATGGGGGCGGTGCCGCAGGGCGGACGCAACTACCAGGTGGTCATCGGCGGCGATGTAGCCAGTGTCTACAACGAAATGGTGCAGTTGCCGGGCGTTAAAAAGTCTGACGCGGACGTCAAAGCAGCTAATCGCGCAAAGGCTCAGGGCAAGATGCCATGGCTGGATACGGCCTTTGAATACCTTTCCGACTCTTTCCGCCCAATTCTGGGCGTGCTGCTTGGTGCATCGCTGATCATCGCGTTTACCGCGGTGATGGAAGCATTCGGCGTGGTGGATACCCGTGCGGATGATAAGGCACCAATCTGGTTCTTCATCGACGCCATGTGGCGCTCGGTCTTCTACTTCCTGCCAGTCATGGTGGCATATAACGCCGGTAATAAGCTGCGCATCGACCCGTGGGTCCCTGCGGCCGTCATGCTGGCGCTCTTTACCCCAGAATTCATGGGCTTGAAAGAAAATGGAATGGCGCAGTGCGTCGTCGACGCTGAGCTCGGAACTGAGACCTGTTCCATCGCGCTGCTGGGCATCAATGTCTCCCTGCCTGATTATGGCGGCAACGTCTTCGTGCCTCTGATCATGGCTTTGGTGGCGGCAGCTATCTACAAGGGCTTCCAGAAGATCATTCCTTCCGCAGTCCACATGGTCTTCGTTCCATTCCTCACCCTGCTGATCACCATCCCAGTGACCGCAGTTCTGATTGGCCCATTCGGCGTCTGGTTGGGCAGCATCATCGGTGTTGGCCTGGCATGGATGAACGGCAACGCACCTTTCGTCTTCGCAATCCTGATTCCAATGCTCTACCCATTCCTCGTTCCACTGGGCCTGCACTGGCCACTGAACGCACTGATGCTGGTCAACATTGAGGCATTGGGCTATGACTTCATCCAGGGCCCAATGGGCGCATGGAACTTCGCTTGTTTCGGTGCTACTGCCGCTGTTCTGGCCATCTCCATGCGCGAGAAGGACCCAGAAATGCGCCAGACCTCCGGTTCCGCGCTTGCAGCTGGTCTCTTCGGCGGTATTTCCGAGCCTTCGCTCTACGGTATTCACCTGCGCTTTAAGCGCATTTACCCACGCATGCTGGTCGGTTGTTTCGCGGGTGGCCTCACCATCGCCATCTTGGGCACCGCATCCGGTGGCGTGACCACCAACGCATTCGTCTTCACCTCGCTGTTGACCATCCCGGTCTTTAGCCCAATGCTGACCTACACCATCGCGGTTGTTGTCGCATTCGCCGTATCCTTCGCACTCATCTTCATTACCGATTACCGCACCGAGGAAGAAAAGCAGGTCTCCCGCGAGCGTGCACAGGCTGCGGGCCTGATTGCTGCCGATGAGCCTGAGGCTGAGGCGGACACAGAAGATGTAGCAGTCGCAGTCGAGACCACCGAACTGGCATCCCCGGTTGATGGCATGGCGGTCAAGCTCGAAGACATCGATGACAAGGTCTTCGCTGGTGGCACCCTGGGCCAGGGCATCGGCATCGTTCCGGTCAATGGCGCCATCGTCAGCCCAGTAACGGGCACTATCGCAACCGTCACCAAGACCGGCCACGCCTTCGGCATCAAGACCGATGATGGGGTAGAGGTCCTGGTGCACATCGGCATCAATACCGTACGCATGAAGGGCGAAGGTTTCGAGCCACAGGTTGCTAAGGGCGACAAGGTGACCATCGGCAAGCAATTGGCTGAAGTCGACCTGGAGAAAATCAAGGAAGCCGGCTATGACAACACCGTGGTAATGACGGTGACCAATACTAAGGCTATGCAGTCGGTTACGGGCGTCGCGGAAGGCGCTGTGAAGGCTGGCGAAGCAGTGGTTGACGTAAAGCGCTAACCTAGTTGTCAATGCACATCCTTCGAGTTTTCAATAACAACGTCGTTCTCGCACGCCGCGGGGACGACGAGGTTATCGTCACCGGACGGGGCTTAGGTTTTAAAGCTCATAATGGTGATGAGATTGATCCGCAGCGCGTGGCCCAGGTCTTTATTCCTTCGCTGGGCCGTGACCCGGACCATTTGGCGATCATGTTGGCGGCGCTGAGCCCCGACTACATCGACAAAGTGGTCACCGCGTTGAACTCCGTGCATGTTGAACCGGAATTAACGCTGGTGGTGGCTCTGGCTGACCACATCCAATCAGCAGTCGAGCGCAACCGCGCTGGCCATAATATTGACTACCCGCTGCGTGCGGAAGTTGAGCACCTCTATGCCGATGATTATGGCCGCGCCAGTCAGGTCTTGGCGTTGATTAATGCGGAACTCGATGAACCTTTGCCGGATTCCGAGGCCATCGCATTGGCCCTGCACTTGGTTAACGCCGGTTTTGCGTCAGGGGATTTGTCTAATACCTACCGCATGACGGGGCTGATTCAGCAGCTGATTGCCATCATCGGGGAGTTCTTCGGCAAAGAACTTGATACTGGAGAGGTCACTGTCGCGCGTTTTATTACGCATCTGCGCTATCTTTTCGTGCGCATGCAGCAACATAAACAGCTCAGTTCAGAACACTCGGCGATTGGCCGCGCTATCGTGGAGGCATATCCGCGCGCGAGCGAGTGCGCGAAAATGTTGGCAAATATTATTGAGCTGCGCATGGATGATCCTCTCACCGATGATGAGATTTCATACCTGGCGCTGCACGTGGCACGACTCGAAGGAAAAGCATGAAAATCATCGGTCTCACCGGCGGAATTGGCAGTGGTAAATCAACAGTCGCGCAGGCTTTTGTAGACCAAGGTTATCCGCTGGTTGATGCCGATCAGCTTGCCCGCGAGGTGGTTGAGCCAGGCCAGCCGGCATTGCACGAGCTTGCCGATGTTTTCGGCGCCGATATCCTCGATGAATCCGGCGCGCTCAACCGTGGTCTTTTGGCATTGCGCGCGTTTGTGGATAAAGAACAGACGGCGAAACTCAATGGCATCACGCACCCGCGCATCCAGCAGCGCAGGGATGAACTCTTCGCGCACTACCGCGATGAGGGACATGAGGCGGTTATTTATGACATGCCGCTGCTGGTGGATACCGGCCAGGATAAGGATATGGACTTCGTCCTGGTTGTCGATGTGGACGCGGATGAGCGGGTGCGCCGACTGGTGGAATTTCGCGGCCTGGATGAAGCAGATGCGCGGCGCAGGATTAAAGCCCAAGTACCCGATGACGTGCGCCTGGCTGCAGCGGATCGGGTCATTGATAATAACGGCCCGCTCGAGGACTTAAAGCCACAGGTAAGCCAACTTATTGCTGATGCGCCGTGGTTTGCCTAGCAGCGTAGAATAGCCGGTATGGCTTTTGCAGCAGAACATCCTATCTATTCGCAGTCCGAGCACCGCCCTGTCGGTGACATCGAACGCACGGGACGCCCCTTTGAAGTGGTCTCCGAATATGAACCAGCGGGTGACCAGCCCACTGCAATCGCAGAGTTAGACCGCCGGCTTAATGATGGCGACCGGGACGTGGTACTTATGGGTGCCACCGGTACCGGTAAATCAGCGACCGCGGCGTGGCTGATCGAAAAGCAGCAGCGCCCCACGCTGGTGATGGCACCGAATAAGACCCTGGCGGCGCAGCTGGCCAATGAGCTTAAGCAGTTACTGCCGAATAACGCGGTGGAGTACTTCGTTTCTTATTACGATTACTACCAGCCAGAAGCCTATATCGCGCAGACCGATACCTATATTGAAAAAGACTCCTCGATCAACGAGGATGTGGAACGCCTGCGCCACTCGGCGACTTCCGCGCTGCTTTCCCGCCGCGATGTCGTCGTGGTCAGCTCGGTGTCCTGTATCTATGGCCTGGGCACACCGCAATCCTATTTAGACCGTTCGGTACTGCTGCACGTTGATGATGAAGTAGAACGCGACCAGCTGCTGCGCCTTTTGGTGGATATCCAGTATGAGCGCAATGACGTGGGCTTTACCCGCGGTGCTTTTCGCGTCAACGGTGACATCGTGGACATCATCCCGGCTTATGAGGAACGTGCAGTGCGCATCGAATTCTTCGGCGATGATATTGATGCCCTCTACTACATCCACCCAGTCACCGGCGATGTCATCGAGCGGGTCGATGAACTGCGTATCTTCCCGGCAACGCACTACGTGGCGGGGCCGGAGCGCATGGAGAAGGCAGTGCAGGCGATCAAGGACGAGCTTGCTGAGCGCCTCGAAGACTTAGAAAACCGCGGCAAGCTGCTGGAGGCGCAGCGCCTGCGCATGCGCACGGAGTATGACTTAGAGATGATTGAGCAGGTTGGATTCTGCTCCGGTATTGAGAATTACTCACGCCACATGGATGATCGTGGCCCGGGCACCGCTCCGGCGACATTGATGGACTACTTTCCAGAGGACTTCCTCACCATCATCGATGAGTCCCACGTGACCGTTCCGCAGATTGGCGGCATGTTCGAGGGTGATATGTCGCGTAAGCGCAACCTGGTGGAATTCGGTTTCCGTCTGCCATCGGCGGTGGATAACCGTCCATTGACCTTTGATGAATTTGAGCAGCGTGTGGGCCAGACGGTGTATCTGTCGGCGACCCCGGGCAATTATGAAGTCGCGGCTGCAGGTGGCGAGTACGTTGAGCAGGTCATTCGCCCCACCGGACTGGTGGACCCGAAGGTGACGGTCAAGCCGACCAAGGGCCAGATTGATGATCTCATTGATGAGGTACGCGAGCGCACTAATAAGGATGAGCGCGTCTTGGTTACGACCTTGACCAAGCGTATGGCCGAGGACCTCACGGACTACCTGCTGGAGCATGGAATTCGGGTGCGTTATCTGCACTCAGATATTGATACGCTGCAGCGCATTGAGCTGCTGCGGCAATTGCGCCTGGGTGAGTATGACGTGCTGGTTGGTATTAACCTCCTGCGTGAGGGCTTGGACCTTCCGGAGGTCTCACTCGTGGCCATCTTGGATGCAGATAAGGAAGGTTTCCTGCGTTCCACTACGTCACTGATTCAGACCATTGGTCGTGCGGCCCGTAACGTCTCTGGTGAGGTCATCATGTACGCCGATAAGATGACTGAATCCATGGAGCGCGCCATCGATGAGACCGAGCGTCGCCGTGAAAAGCAGATTGCCTATAACAAGGAAAAGGGCATTGACCCGCAGCCGCTGCGCAAGAAGATCGCGGATATCTTGGACCAGGTATATGAGAATGACGCGGAAGGCGAGTCTGATCCCGCCAAGATTGTGGACAAGCCGGACATTTCCATGATGGCGGCTGATGAGGTGCAAGTGCTCATTGATGACCTGTCCAAGCAAATGGCTGCGGCAGCACGCGAATTGAAATTCGAATTAGCTGGACGTTTGCGCGATGAGATTGCAGATTTGAAGAAAGAACGCAGAGGTCTCAAAGACGCGGGCATTTAGTGCAATAATTACTTCCATAGGTTAATTTCCCGAACTAGATGAAAGCGAATGTAGATGCTGACTTATGAGACCATCGCTGTTGGCACAGACGGTTCTCCCACTTCATTACGCGCGGTGCGCGCTGCTGCCAGCATGGCACGGGCGTATGAAGCAAGGCTGATCATTGTCTCGGCGTTTTATAACCACGCCGGCTCCATGTTGGGCGTGGCGGATTCAGAAAGCGTGCCCATCATTGATCAATCCAGCGCAGAATCCTACTTGGATGAAGCCGCTGCGATTGCTCAGGAGGAGGGCGCACCGAACATTGAGGTCATCGGCAAGTCAGGCGATCCGGTCAAGGCGCTACTAGATATTGAAAAAGATCGTGGCGTGGACCTGTTCGTGGTGGGCAACCGCGGATTGAACTCTGTGCGTGGTCGTGTGTTTGGTTCGGTTCCAACCGAATTAACGCGCAAAGCACAAGCAGATGTCGTCGTGGTAAACACCACGTCTGAACGCAATTAAAGAATCCTATTGTTAGACTGAAATTACCAATCTAAGGCGTGTGAAAGGTCAACATGAGCGAATATGACACCATCGTTGTGGGTACTGACGGATCGAAGTCGTCCCTTTTGGCAGTAGAGCGTGCGGCTCGTATCGCGGCGGCATTTGATGCCACCTTGATTATTGGCTGCGCTTATTATGAGAATAAGGAAGAAGCGTCCAAGACGCTGCGTCAAGAGTCCGTGACCATCTTGGGCGATGACGTTGCTACGCAAAACCTCGAAGCCGGCAAGGCTCATGCAGAGAAGTTCGGCGCAACCAAGGTTGAGACCGCAGTCCGCTCTGGCACCCCAGTCCAGGCGTTGATGGCCATTGTCAATGACAATAACGCCGACCTATTGATTGTTGGTAACCGCGGCATCAACTCTCTGACCGGCCGCCTGTTGGGTTCTGTTCCAGCAGACGTTGCCCGTCAGTCTGACTGCGATGTGATGATTGTTCACACCGTCAGCTAAGTACTGACTTTTATTTAAGCCACTAAGTATGTACTTACTTGGTGGCTTTCTTATTGAGCTCTGAGATGAGCTCGTGTCCATCTTCGCCATGGATGAAAGGCACGGTGGCTCGCGCACTGGAGGCGATTTCCGCTAGGGGCGCGACCGTACCGTGGGAGAGCACATGTTCGCGTGGGCTGAGTGTGCGCACGGCAACCAGCCGTATTTGGGTTGGGTGTTCTTTGACCACCTGGGAGAAAATCAGTGGGTCATGCTGGCCATCATCGCCGACCAGAATCCACGTCATGTGCGGATAGTCAATAATCAAGTTTCGCAGCTGGACTTTCTTATGTTCTTGGCCGCTACGGAATAGGCCCGTGTCTGTGGGACCCCAGTCAGTCAGCAACATCGGCCCGCGTGGAAAACCGTGCTTTTCGGTGAAACGGTTGAGCGTGCGGTAGGTATTCCAAGCGCCGGTGGAGAGATAGAATACCGGTGCATCAGGATAGGTTTCCTGCATGCGGCGGAAGAATGCTGACATGCCTTTGACCGGTTTGCGGGTATTGGTGCGCTTGACCCAAGAATTCCACGCAGCAACCAGGGCACGGGGGAGCCAGGTGACCAAGATGGTGTCATCAATATCGCTGATGATGCCGACTTTTTGCTCAGAGTCCACGATCATGAGATCAGCGGTGGCATCGCTGGCGCCTTCGACAGAAATCGTCGCTTGGTGCCAACCGGCAGCAAGACCCGGGTTATCTACAGCGATATCAATATAGCCATTGTCATCGGTGCGACCTTTTACTTCCATGTCACCAATGGTGATGGTGTAGGGGTGGTCGGGGAGCTGGATGGTGAGAAATTGCCGCCATCCGCGCTGTTCCGGTCGGTCATCGGGGCTCACGCTGGCATCGTTAGCCGCTGTGCTTTCGGGATCGATAGCCAAGATACGGCCAAAGATACGAATATTGTTCTTCGAGCCATAACCGGTATACGCGCTGGTGGCTGGCACCCAACCATTTTTCAGCGCGCGCTTCAACGAAGCCTTATTGATGGATTGTTCTACTTTGCGGACGATGTCACTCAAGGCCATAGAGAATTATTTTAGAGCAATAGTTCTCCCGGCATTGGGCAAGTAAAGGATTTGAGAAGTTTCCATAGAGTTCACCTTGATTGAACTAATCGTTCACTAGGGACACTTAGCATGAACGTAGCGTCCAAGACTTTGGGCGTCGCACTACACCCTGGTGCGGCTTTAAAACTTTGGCACAAGGAAACTCAATGACAACACGACATTCAGCAATCATCTTTGATTTTGATGGCACTGTGGCGCTTGGCCACGGACCTGTTGAAGCATATGCTCGCGCGATCCCCGAAGAAGCGTTGGATGCCCCGGAGTCATTTGCCAAGGAAGTAGCAGCCGCACTGACAGACATTGACAATCTAACAAGTCCCTACCGCGATGGCTATCACGCAGTTGCAGAGATAGCGATCGCGCAAGGCATCGAGAAAGACACGCTTTCACGCGCCTATATCCGCAGTCGTGAGCTGCTGGGAACTGATGAAGCAGAAGTCAACATGCCGCAGAACCTACCCGGCTTGCTGGAAGAACTAGCCCCGCATTCGTGGCTGGTCCTGGCCACCAACGCACCAGCAACCGGTGTTGAAGCAGTACTGACGGACTGGGGCATTCTGCAATTTTTTGATCAACTTAGTTTCAACACCGGCAAGCCGGCGGGAATGGCGGAGTTGATAGAAGGTATCGGTTCCCAGCGGATTCTGGCGATTGGCGATATCGATGAAAATGACCTCGCACCAGCCGCCGAACTAGGCGCGGACACCCTACTAGTTACCCCACACCACACCCTTGATGATGCCGCGGAAGACATCATCGCCTGGGCACAACAAGGAGAATAAGAAGCACATGAAGAAGAAGTTTATTGCGGGCCTCGGAGCAGTTGCACTCACCTTGGGTCTGACTGCCTGCAGCGCAGCAGAAGATGACACCCTCACCATTTCTCTCGTTCCATCCACCGAAGGTGAAGACCTGGCTGAAGCGCTGGGGCCACTCACTGATTACCTCTCCGAGCAGCTAGGTGTTGAGGTTGAGGGAGTGGTTGCGAGTGATTACGCAGCAACCGTCGAGGCATTGGGTGCGGGACAATCTGATGTCATCATCACCGATGCTGGCTCGCTATATAACGCGATGGAACAGCACAATGCTGAGTTGATTCTGCGCGATGTTCGCTTCGGCGCCACCGCCTACTCTGCGGTGGCCTACACCAATGATCCAGATAAGTACTGTGACGATGAGCCAACCATGGCTACCTATGCGGCAGCTGATACGGAAATGGCGTACTGCAATGGCATTGAGCCAGAAGATACCGCCTCCGGTAATGGTCCAGCAGCAGTAGAGCAGCTGGGCAAGCTTGCCGATGGCGACTCTGTCATCCTGCAAAGCGCCACCTCACCGGCAGGCTACCAATATCCAGTCGTTGCAATGGAAGAGCAAGGAGTCAACGTTGATGCCTTGAATCAGGTGCCGGTTGAGGGTAATAACAACGCGGTTCTGGCATTGGCCAATGGCGATGGTGAAGTGTCTTTCGGTTTCTGGGACGCACGTTCTTCCGTCTTGGAAGAAAACCCAGATGTGGCCACTGACGTGGTGGCTTTTGCCTACACCGAGCAGATCCCGAATGGTGGCGTGGCTGTGCGCAATGACTTGGACCCAGAGCTGAAAGAACAGCTCATTGAGGCGATGGACAACTATGCCGAGTCTTCCGATGAAGCAGCTGATGTCATGATGGACCTGGTTGGTCTGTCCGATTGGACTGCGGATACTCAGGAAGAAGACATTAACCGCTACGGCGAAATTCTGGAGTACTTCGCAAACTAATGGAACAGATAAGTTGGCCAATTGCGCTCGATAATGTCGGCGTGACCTATCCCGGTGGGCTGAAAGCGATTAGCGATGTCACTATAGATATCCAGCTGGGGGAGATGGTCGGCATCATCGGGCCTTCCGGCGCGGGCAAGTCCACGTTGATTCGAACGATCAATGGTCTTAACCCGATTAGTTCGGGAACCGTGTCCGTAGGACCACACCAGATTGATAGCCTGCACGGGCGTGCGCTGCGCCAAGCGCGTGGTGATATTGGCATGATCTTCCAAAGCTTCAACCTGGCCGATCGAATCAACGTTATGGACAATGTCCTCGTTGGTCGTTTTGCGCACACCCCGGTCTGGCGCGCAGTTCTGGGATTGCATACGGCGGAAGACAAAGAGCTAGCGCTGAATGCGTTGACGTCCGTGAGTTTGGATGACAAGGCTGAGGCTCGCGCGGGCGCACTTTCGGGTGGTCAAAAGCAGCGTGTGGCAATTGCTCGTGCGCTGGCACAGCAACCTAAGGTGCTGCTGGCTGATGAACCAATTGCCTCTCTGGATCCGCCCACCGCGCATTCGGTGATGCGCGATATTCAGAAGATTAACAGTGAGCGCGGTATTACCGTTGTGGTTAACCTGCACCAGCTGGACATGGTGAAGAAATACACCAAGCGCGTGATTGGCGTGCGTGCCGGAAAAGTTGTCTTTGATGGCCCGACCGCAGAGGTCACCCATGCCGACTTTGAAGCCATCTATGACCGTCAGATTGTCGCGGATGATGTGGCGGAACAGGACGCGGTATGACAGTCGCAACGGCTAAGAATACTCGGGCGAAAAAGTGGGCGGCTGTCATTGGCGTTATCGCGATAACGGTGCTCGCGGCATCACCGAGTCTGGGCGGAGTGGACATTGATCTCAATTCGCTGGTCCGTAACTGGGCCAATGGCTACGACAAGTTGCTGCAGATGCTGCAGCCGAATTTCGCCTTCATTCCGCGCACTACGGGTCCGATGCTAGAAGCATTGCAAATGGCATTTGTCGGCGCGGCGATTTCCGCGATCATTTCAGTGCCATTGACACTTTGGGCGGCACAAGCCACCAACCAATCCGGTATCGGTCGGTTCATCGTGCGCACGATGATTAACGTCGTTCGCGCGGTGCCTGACCTGGTATATGCCACCGTTCTGGTCGCGATGGTCGGCGTTGGTGCGCTCCCCGGCGTGCTGACATTGATACTGTTCAACCTCGGTATCGTGGTCAAGCTGGTCTCCGATGCGATTGACTCTGGTGAGCATGACTACATGGAGGCTGGACGGGCTGCCGGCGGCACGCAATTCCAAATCAATCGCACGATGACCATGCCTCAGGTTATGCCGCTATTTATGAACCAGTGGCTTTATACCCTGGAGCTCAACGTCCGGATTTCGGCGATTTTGGGCATCGTGGGCGCAGGTGGCATCGGCAGGCTGCTCGATGAGCGCCGTTCCTTCTACGCCTATAGCGATGTATCAGTGATTATTCTGGAAATTCTCATCGTGGTCATCCTTATTGAGCTGCTGTCCAACTACCTGCGCAGGCGGTGGACAACATGATGAAGATGGTGGACCTTAAAAAGCTCCTGTTTGCCGCGCTACTCATCATCGCGTTGATGACATTGGGGATTAATTGGCGGTCACTACCGGAGGTCCCAGGACAAGTCTGGCACTACCTGCAACTGATGTTTTCCGACCCTGAGTGGTCACGGTTGCCGCGGGCCCTGGCGGAAATGTGGCGCTCTATCGCCATGGCGTGGATTGGTTCGTTGATCTGTGTCATCGTGTCCGTGCCTTTGGGATTCCTCGCTGCTTTTGGCGTGGGACCACTGTGGCTACGAAATGCGCTGAAGGTGCTTTTCGCTATCATCCGTGCATTCCCGGAAGTGGTTATCGCCATTATCTTGCTGACCGTGACTGGCCTGACGCCCTTTACCGGTGCGCTGGCCTTGGGAATTTCTGGTATCGGGCAGCAGGCCAAGTGGACCTATGAGATTGTGGAATCGGCCAAGACCACCGCGCCTGAAGCCATTCGTGCGGCGGGTGGAACGACTGCGACGATTGTGCGTTGGGGTCTGTGGCCAGCCTGCTTGCCGGCCATCTTGTCCTTTGCGTTGTACCGTTTTGAAATTTCGATTCGTACCTCTGCGGTGCTGGGCATTGTCGGCGCCGGTGGTATTGGCAGCATGCTGGCCAATTACACCAACTATCGCCAGTGGGACACGGTTGGTCTGCTTCTGATTGTGATGATCGGTATTACGATGATTATTGATGCCATCTCCGGGCGTTTGCGCCGGTCAATCATGAGTCAGGCCTAGATTTTTAGGTCGAGTGAGTAGAAAGTAACCCTTTGCTATGACAGATACCCATCCCGCTCCCGCGGAGCTCTCGGCGTCTGCACGATTGGCGGCAGCAGCGCGGTCGTTGAAACCTAACCAGTACAAGGTGGCGCAATATGCGCTGGATAACCTAGATACGGTTGTGGATATGACGGCGCAGGAAGTCAGCGAGAAAGTCGGCGTGGGCCGTGCGACCGTAGTACGCACTGCACAGGCGCTTGGTTATGAGGGATTTCCGCAATTTCGTGTGGCCTTGGCACGTGAGATTCCGCAGCCACAGAATGAAGGCAAGGGGATTGCAGCGGCTGCCGCGGCGGTTGCAGCGAGCCTGCAGGCATTGGTGATCGATGAAGCAGAAGTTAATAAGATCGCCGAGCTACTTGCCAACGCGCGTCTGGTACAGGTGACCGCGCATGGCATGTCTGCGCCATTGGGGACGACCTTAGTGGCGCGGCTAGTCAGCGTTGGCATACCAGCTGTTATGCACCCGGACCACACCACGGAAAATATTGCTGCGGCGGGCTTGAGTGAAGATAGCGTGTGCGTGGCTATTTCTGGCTCAGGCGTTAATAATCCGACTATTCGCACAGCTAGCCTAGCTCAGCAGGCGGGCGCTCAAGTAGTGTCGTTGACATCATTCTCACGCACGCCGCTAACGGAAGTTTCAGACCACAGCCTGATTATTCCGAAAGCATATAGCTCTTTCCGTGATGAAATTTATCATGCCTCCCGCGTGGAGCTGCTCTTCGTTTGTGAGCAGCTGGCAGAGCGTACCGCGGCGGTCTTGCCGCCACGGACGGATACCTTAGATATCGTGAGCGAAGGGCTACGCGAGTAGCTTTACTGAAACTCCGCCGGCCATTCGCCGACGATGGTCAGCGTTTGCGTTGCACGAGTGAGTGCCACGTAGAGGTCATTGATACCCAGGGGACTGCGATTGATGATCTCAGTTGGGTTGATCACCGTGACGTGGTCGAACTCCAAGCCCTTGATTTCTTCAACATTGCTGACATCAATGACCGCATGCAGGCGTCCTTCTTCATCGGTGAAAGTGCCAGCGTGCGTATTATCCGGGACGGTATCCAGGAATATCACCGCTTCGCCATCGCGGATGGACTCTGTTGGCTGCGCGTTGTCACCCACAGTGAGTCGCACCTTGTGCGCCAGATCTGCGATGGGCTGCGGGGTGCGATAGTTGACGGTCAATTGGTGGATGCGGAAACGCTCGCCCACGAATTCACCGAGGGTATCTTCCCACGCGTCGACACCGGCGGGTGAGCTGGTTTGGCCCGTATCACCCACGACGGTCATCCACCGCGATGGGGTGCGGCGAAAGACCATGCGCCACTCCATGGGGGTCAGCTCCTGTGCCTCATCAATGACCACATGGCCATAAGCCCAGGTGTAATCCGCGCGGGCGCGGTCAGCAGTAGAACGGTGGTCAATGGTTTGCTGACGGCGTGCTAGTGCCTCTGCGTCAATGACGTCATGGGCGGAAAGGATTTCTGCCTCAAACATGTCATCGTCATTATCGGTGGACATTGATGAGGACAAGATCTCAAGAGCATCTTCGGCATCCGAGACTTGTTCTTTCCAGGCCTGTCGTTCAGCTTCTTCCTGAGCCTCTACATCGGGCATGCCGATGAGCACAGCTAATTCATCAAGGAGTGCTACATCAGATGCCGACCAGGCTTCGATGCCATCAAACTGTGTGGGGCGGAACAGTGCCTCACGGGTTTCATCATCATAATCAGCCGCGGCCTGGGCAATCGTGTCTTCGGAGCCAAGCAGTTCGGCCAACACGAATTGTGGGGTCAGCTGTGGCCAGAAAGCATCAATCAGTTCTTGAACGGCTGGGGTGTCGGAAAGATCATCAAAAAGCTGATCCACATCTGCTCGCGAAAGCAGGTTTTGACCTCCTAAAGGATCCGCGCCGATCTTTTCCGCCATTTGTTCAGCTAGTGATTGCACGAAGTGGTCGATGAATGCGCCGCGCGCATCATTATGAGGCTTGCGTGAACGCCGAGCGCGAGTACGCGCTGCCTTGACCATCTCCGGGGTGGCAGTGAGGTAGAGCTGCTCCACCTTGAACGTGATGGAATCTCCAGGCACTACCTGGTAGGCGCGCAACGCATTACCGAGGATATCCACCATCGCATCAGAGCCCTTGATTTCGCGGGTGACCAATGAATCTTGCAGTGTTGCAGTTACACCAGGGAAAAGCTCCGAAATGGTAGACAACACGACGCCTGTTTCGCCGAGCTCAGGCAGAACGCGGGAAATATAGTCCAAGAAAGTGGAATTAGGACCGAGAATCAACACGCCCGTGGAAGCCAGGCGTTCACGGTGGTTATACAGCAAGTATGCGATACGGTGTAGCGCTACTGCGGTCTTACCAGTGCCCGGGCCGCCATCAACCACCATGACGCCGCGGCGCTCATCGCGAATGATCTCATCCTGCTCACGCTGAATCGTTTCCACAATTGAGCTCATGTGCGAGGTGCGGGCACGCTCCATGGCGTGATGAAGCGCGGTCTCACTTGTGATCGAGGTGGAATCGGTTGGTTGAGCTGATGCTGCTAGCTCGCGGGAAAGGACTTCATCGGTAATATCAACAACGGTGCGTCCCTTGGTGCGAATGTGGCGGCGGACTGCGACATCTTCTGGTTGGGCGGTAGTGGCCAGGTAGAAAGGCCGTGCCATCGGTGCGCGCCAATCCAACAGCAACGTGCGGTAATCATCCTCGCGGGCGTCCAAGCCCATGCGGCCGATATAGCGGCGGTCAAGACCTTCCTCAGTGGGATTATCACCTGGAGCATTGACATCCACGCGGCCGAAGACCAAACCCAATTGGGCTAGGTTCAATCGGTCGAGCTTGCCTTGCAGCAAATGGTATTCCGTTTCACGGCGCACCAAGGCATCGGAGTCGGGGTTAGCTGGGTCTACATCCGCCTGGACTTCATTAAGTCGCTGATTCGCATCAGCGACTTCCTTATCAAGGCGGTCAAAAAGCATATCCACGTATGCCTGCTCATGGGCGATAGCGTGGTCTTTTCCTGCGAAATCAGGGGAGGAGGAATGAGGTGTTGACGGCGAGGTCACGGAGGGCATCAACTTCCTTGGGTTGAGAAAAGATGAAAATAGAACAACGGCCCAGCATACAAAAAGCTGAGCCGTTGTGGTTAATGCGTTCTAAGCAAGCAAAAACTAAATGTTCTTGCCAACCTTCTTGATTGCCTTAGCAATCTTCTTGTCGGCTTCCTTCTGGAACTTATCAGCCTTCTTATTCCACTTCTTCAAGGAGCCACCGGAAGACTTCTCAGCCTTATTCAACGCCTGGTCTGCCTTCTGCTGTGCCTTGGAAGCGTTCTTAACTACGTTCTTGCGTGCAGTCTTTGCATTATCCTCGGCGGCAGCCAGCCAGTCACCAGCATTGTCATTGACAAAGCCACGCGCGGTGTTGGAGTAATCCTTGGCGGTATCACGCACATTAGCGATCAGACCTTTGCCAGCATCCTGCCAATCATCCTTGTTGTCATCAACATAGGTGCGAGCCTCATCAACATAGGACTTCGCAGTGTTGAGCAAATCCTTGCCGGTGTCCTGCCACTCATCCTTGTGGTCATCAACATAAGAGGTCACGCGGTCGGTGGTGTCCTCAAACCAATCCGAAGCCTTATCGGTCAACTTCTGGGTCTCAGACTTGGTTGGGAGCGCAGCCTGAACCTTCTTGCCGGTACGCTCACCGGCCTTCTGTGCACGCCAGCGCAAAGATGGCTTGCCTTCCAGATCCTGGGTGGTGATAAAAAGAGCGCCCAGAAGTGCAGTGTTGGTGATCAGAGAGTTGCGGCTCTCATCCTTTTCCTGCTTGGAATCAGCAGACCAGAAAGCATTAGCGCCAATGAGTGCTGGCAGGGTAGTGCCAGCGAGTACCGCAGCGGAGGTACGTGGAGCCTTACCAATAGCCAGCAGGGAGCCTGCGCCAACGCGGGCACCAGCTAGAGCACGGGATACGAGCTCAGGATCATTAGGGACAAAACCCGAGTAGTCCTTTGGCAGAACCTTGCGCAGACGCTGCAGCAGGTTTTCAGTTTCTTCTACGTGCTGCTCAGGGTTGCGGAAGGTGTCAACACCGTCCCACACGAAGTAGGACGCGAGCATTGGTCGGGCGATCTTGCGTAGCATGTTGTTTTAGCTCCTTAAATAAAGTTCGCAAACTTTTCTAATAATCCAGTGTACGCATTTTGCAGCAACTGGTGCTAGGAATTTTATGTTTAGCAGGTAACTTTAATGTTGCAATTACCAGCGGCGGTCCCACCAATCACCCAGGTGGGGACGTTCATCGCCAAGCGTGGTATTTTTGCCGTGACCTGGCCACACCACAGCCTCATCGGGATAGATATCAAATAGACGCTCAGTCACGTCCTTATAGAGACGGACAAAGTCACCTTCCGAGGTGGTCTTACCTACGCCGCCAGGAAAGAGTGAATCGCCCACGAAGAGCTGCGGAACACCGTCGAGGTCTACCGCCAAGCACACGCCGCCTGGGGTGTGGCCGCGCAGAATAATGACGTCATGCTCACGGCCGCCGAACTCAATGACATCATCGTGGTTGAGCTCCACGTCGACAGCTGCGGGGAGGGCAGGGGCATCCAAGAAAGCAGAGTAGTGTGCCGCGCCAGTTTTCTTCAGTACTACTTCGAGCGCGCGGACGTGATCCCAGTGGCGGTGGGTCGTGAGAACTTTCGTGATTTTCACCCCGGCGTTCTCAGCCATCTTGAAGATAGCGGCTGCGTCATCAGCGGCGTCAATAAGCAGGCCTTCTTCTCCTGCTGCCAGTAGGTAGCAATTGTTGTCCATCTCGGAAACGGAGATGTGATGCAAAGTAATATCGTTCGTCATATCTCCCACCTTACGGGTATGTTCGATGAAGAGTAGAACAAAAGACATCCAGAGGAAGAGAACAAGGAACAAGTGGCTGATCGTTTAATAGTCCGCGGTGCACGTGAGCACAACCTCAAAGGGGTGGACATTGATGTCCCGCGCGACAAAATGGTGGTGTTTACCGGCCTGTCTGGCTCAGGCAAGTCTTCGCTGGCCTTTGACACTATTTTCGCCGAAGGGCAGCGTCGTTATGTAGAGTCGCTGAGCTCCTATGCGCGCATGTTCTTAGGCCAGATGGATAAGCCGGACGTTGATTTTATTGACGGTCTATCGCCGGCAGTGTCGATTGACCAGAAATCCACTAACCATAACCCGCGTTCGACCGTGGGTACGATTACGGAAGTCTATGATTACCTGCGTCTTCTTTTCTCCCGTGCAGGTACCCCGCACTGCCCGGTGTGTGACGCAGTCATTGAACGTCAGACGCCACAGCAGATTGTGGATTCTGTATTAGCGCAAGAAGAGAAGCTGAAATTCCAAGTCCTGGCTCCTATTGTGCGTAAGCGCAAGGGTGAGTTTGTGGATCTGTTCGAAGATTTGGCTTCACAAGGCTTCGTTCGTGCAACGGTTGATGGAGAGCTTATTCAGCTTAATGATCCACCGAAGCTTAAGAAACAGATTAAGCACGATATCAATGTGGTGGTTGACCGCCTCCAGGTGAAGGCGTCGTCTAAGCAGCGCTTGACCGATTCTGTCGAAACTGCGCTGCGGCTTGCCGATGGCTTGGTAACCATCGATTACGTTGATAATGTGGAGCTCACCCACACCTACTCCGAGAAGGCCTCGTGTCCGAATGGACACACGCTGACGATTGAGGAGTACGAGCCACGTGCGTTCTCCTTCAATGCGCCTTTTGGTTCTTGCCCTGCCTGTGATGGCATTGGCACTAAGACTGAGGTGGATTTGGATCTTTTGATTCCAGACAAGGATGCGCCAGCAGTAGATGCTATCCAGCCATGGTCTTCTTCGCCTAACTCGAAGTACTTCGTCAAACTGGTAGAGGGCCTGGGCAAGGCTTTGGACTTTGATCCGAATGCGCCATTGAGCTCTTTGACCGAGGAGCAGCGCGACGCACTGATTTATGGCTCCGATGAAGAAGTCAACGTTCGTTATAAGAACCGTTATGGCCGCCAGCGCAATTGGACCGCACCTTTTGAGGGCGCAATTGGCTTCCTCGAGCGCAAGCTAGAACAAACCGATTCCGATTGGGCGAAAGACCGTTTGCTGCAGTATACGCGCTTGGTTCCTTGTCCAACCTGTGAGGGCTCGCGTCTGCGTCCGGAAATTTTGGCTGTCCGCCTGGCTGCGGAAGGCTTCGATGAGCTGTCCATCGCTGGCTTAACAGCGCTGTCGATTGAGGACGCGTCGAAATTCCTGAATTCCCTGGTTCTGGGACACCGTGAGGAAATCATCGCTGGTGCAGTACTGAAGGAGATTCAGGCACGCCTGCGCTTCCTGCTAGATGTGGGCTTGAACTACCTGACCCTCGACCGTGGTGCATCGACTCTCTCTGGCGGCGAGGCACAGCGTATTCGTCTTGCGACTCAAATTGGCTCGGGCCTAGCGGGCGTGCTCTATGTCTTGGATGAGCCATCGATTGGTTTGCACCAGCGTGATAACCATCGTCTGATTCAAACGCTTAAGCGTCTGCGCGATATCGGCAACACCTTGATCGTGGTTGAGCACGATGAAGACACGATTCGGGAAGCGGACTGGCTGATCGATATCGGCCCGCGCGCTGGTGAATACGGCGGCGAGGTTGTTTACCAAGGCGAGCCGGAAGGCATCTTAAAGTCGAAGGACTCTTTGACCGGACAGTACTTGTCCGGAGCAAAGAAACTCGGAGTGCCCGATAACCGCCGTGAGATTGATAAAGAACGCACCTTGAAGGTCGTGGGTGCGCACGAGAATAACCTGAAGAATATTGACGTGGAGATCCCACTAGGCGTTCTCGTCTGTATTACTGGTGTCTCTGGTTCCGGTAAATCGACCGTAGTTAATCAGATTCTGGCGAAGACTCTGGCGAATAAGCTTAACCGTGCCCGCCAGGTTCCGGGCCGCGCTGTGCGCGTTGAAGGCGTGGAACACCTTGACAAGCTAGTCCAGGTGGACCAGTCACCAATTGGCCGAACTCCACGTTCGAACCCAGCAACCTACACTGGCGTCTTCGACAAGATCCGTAATCTCTTCGCCGAGACCCAGGAGGCAAAGGTTCGTGGCTATAAGCCAGGACGCTTCAGCTTCAATGTCAAGGGCGGTCGCTGTGAAGCCTGCCAGGGCGATGGCACCATCAAGATTGAGATGAACTTCCTGCCGGACGTGTATGTCCCATGTGAGGTCTGTGATGGAGCACGCTACAACCGCGAGACCCTAGAGGTGCTCTACAAGGGCAAGAACATCGCAGAAGTACTCGACATGCCAATTTCTGAGGCATCAGAGTTCTTTGAGCCAATCAAGTCCATCCACCGCTACCTGGCAACCTTGGTGGATGTTGGTCTGGGCTATGTCCGTCTGGGACAGGCTGCTACTACCTTGTCTGGTGGTGAGGCTCAGCGTGTGAAGTTGGCGTCTGAACTGCAAAAGCGCACCAATGGCCGCACCATCTACATCCTTGATGAACCAACCACTGGTTTGCACTTCGAAGATATCCGCAAACTCATGCTGGTTATCCAAGGTCTGGTGGATAAGGGCAACTCGGTTCTGATCATTGAACACAACCTGGATGTCATCAAGGCAGCCGACTGGATCGTAGACATGGGACCTGAGGGTGGCAATGGTGGCGGCACCGTAGTGGCAGAAGGCACACCTGAGGATGTCGCTGCAGTGCACGGCTCTTACACCGGGCAATTCCTCAAGCCGGTACTGGAAGGCCAGTAGGCATTTAATGCGTTGACTGGTCTAAGGTCAGTTGACGTGATTGCAACTGCTACATCGCCACGTTTTCGGCGATTTACCATTCTGACCGCAGGTTTGTTCACAACCATCGCCCTTGCGGCCGGTTGTGCAGCACCTGGCGAAGACGCATTCGATTCAACACCAACGACGACCGCCATATCTGCTGATGACCATGACGCTGACTTGGCGGTTTTGGAGGAAGGCAATGTGGAAGAAGCGCTGCAGCAGATTGTTGATGACGTCGAGGAAGACTTCGGCGGCACAGTATCTTTAGCAGTCGAAGGTGATGATTCGGCTCATCTCGCGGGTTCCGACGGCAGTGAACCAGCATGGTCCACGATCAAGGTGCCGATTGCTATTGCGGCCCTACGTGATGGGGCGCCGGAAGAACTCGTGGATTCTGCTATCAAAGAATCTGATAACGACGCTGCCTACACCTTGTGGCAGCAAGTGGAGTGGGCCGAAGGAAGCGCTCAAGAAAGCATTGAAGCACTCCTTAATGATTTCGAATCCAATGTAGAGATGGAGCAAGCCTTTGGCATGTCTACATGGAAAGTAAAAGACCAAGCACGATTCGCATCGCGGTTGGGTTGCGTGCCGGAATTCGAATATGTCTATGAGGCAATGCAAGACATTGTGGACTGGCAGCAGTGGGGTTTGGCCACACTCGAGGGCGTGCACTCTAAGGGCGGTTGGGGATTAGATGACACCAATGGCGTCTATACTTCCCGTCAGCTGGGTGTCATGCCGGTTGCCTCACAGAATGATGTCCCCGGTGGAGCCATCGGCGTTGCGCTGTCGATGTCGTGGGATACCTGGGGGCAGGATTCTGATGCTGCCGAGGAAGCGGGCTATGACTCAACCGAGGACCTGGCTGCCGCTGCACTAAATGAAATCGCACTGCGCATGGAAACGGTCATTGAAAAGGCATTGGAAACTGGTCAGCTTAAGGCCGTCGATGACTGCATTAAGGCAGAGGAATCTGCGGCTGAGGCATCGAGATCCAAGGAAGCGGCTAGCCCCGAAGAGTCCGAAGAAGCAGAATCTACTGATGAGCCAACGGCCACTGTGAGTTCTACTCGGAACCGCGGGGAGAGCGATGACGCAGAGTAGAAGCATGTTCCGATTTGGCGATTGGGAAAACGAGTGTTAAAGTTAGCTCCACTACCGCCCGTAGCGCCATTTTTCAGGAGCATCGGGTCGCAAGCGGAGCTTCTCCCACCTCATTCCGCACAAGTTAGCTTGTGAAGGATACAGGTAAAAGGTAACTAAGTTAGACCTTCGCGAGTATTCGTGGATGAACCTGCTTAGCAACTTTTGAAGCTCCCGGCTGCAATGATGGAAACATCACGCAGACCGGGTTTTTCTCGTTTGTGACGTGGTAGGCGAACAATCTTATCCCTTCTCACTTAGGAGACATACAATCAGCTCTGAAGCTCGCATTAATGAGCGCATCCGAGTACCAGAAGTACGTCTGGTCGGTCCCGGAGGCGAACAAGTAGGTATCGTTCACACGGATGATGCGCGAAAGCTCGCATTCGAGGCAGACTTGGACCTGGTCGAAGTTGCGCCTAACGCTAAGCCGCCTGTCGCAAAGATCATGGACTACGGCAAATTCAAATACGAGCAGGCTCAAAAGGCCCGCGAATCTCGTAAGAACCAGCAGCAGACTGTGGTCAAGGAACAGAAGTTCCGTCCTAAGATCGATGATCATGATTATGAGACCAAGAAGGCTAACGTTGTTCGCTTCCTGGAAAAGGGTTCCAAGGTTAAGGTGACCATCATGTTCCGTGGCCGTGAGCAATCACGTCCTGAACTTGGTTACCGTTTGCTGGAGCGTTTGGCTGCAGATGTCGAAGAATTCGGCGTCGTAGAGTCACGCCCTAAGCAGGATGGTCGCAACATGACCATGGTCTTGGGTCCAAACCGCAAGGGTAAGAAGTAGCCCGAAAAGTTCAATTCGACGGTGTATCGGCGCACTTGAGTTCATCACTTGTGCCTTCTCGCCGCGTTATCGACTCGTCAAGGATTTAGGAATCTCATGAAGCAGAAGACCCACAAGGGCACCGCAAAGCGTATCAAGGTGACTGGTTCCGGCAAGCTGCGCCGTGAGCAGGCTGGCCGTCGCCACCTGTTGGAAGGCAAGACCTCCAAGCGTACCCGTCGTCTGAAGGGCACCGAAGCAGTTGCTCCAGCCGACACCAAGCGCGTAAAGCGCCTGCTTGGCCGCGCATAATTAGCGCCGAATCACCCACATATAGTTCGTCAAAGATAGTTAAGGAAGTAACACCGTGGCACGAGTAAAGCGCTCAGTCAACGCCAAGAAGAAGCGTCGCGCGATTTTGAAGTCCGCTAAGGGCTACCGCGGCCAGCGTTCCCGCCTGTACCGTAAGGCTAAGGAACAGTGGTTGCACTCTATGACCTACGCTTACCGCGATCGTCGCGCGCGTAAGTCTGAGTTCCGCAAGCTGTGGATCCAGCGTATCAACGCTGCAGCTCGCATGAACGACATCACCTACAACCGTCTCATCCACGGCCTGCGCCTGGCTGAGATCGAGGTAGACCGCAAGATCCTTGCTGAGCTTGCTGTCAACGACTTCGAAGCATTCTCCGCACTGTGCGAGGCCGCAAAGGCTGCATTGCCAGAGGACGTTAACGCTCCTAAGGCTGCCTAAGTCTAAGCCTTCAACATACGGCTACTTGAAAGCCCAAGCCCGTCACCTGATTGCCAGGTGATAGTTGGCTTGGGCTTTTCTGCTGCTTTATCCAAAAACGGTCTCATCGTTCGCGCTCATCCGGTCATAAGATCTACGCTTTAAGATCTAGAACTTTGTAAGAGTTCAATGATCGGGACGGCCACCTGGTCGTGAAATAGCGGCCAATATACGAATACTGAGGAAGGCGTGTTACTCCAGTGACGAATCCATATAACGCTTTTAATAATGAGCCACAGGACCCCTTTGGACTCGATGAGCAGCCACGCCCACAGTCCTATGCTGAGTATCAAGATGAACTCATGAATCCGCGCCCAAACCCACAACCACAGGCGCAGCAGCCATACGATCCTTTTGCGCAAAATCCACAGGCATCAGTTCCTTCACCCTATGCACAGCCTGGGATGGTCCAGCCGCAAGGCGAGCCAAAGTCTTGGGTTGTTACACTCTTGCTTACTGCGTTCCTAGGAAATTGGGGCGCGCATAACTTCTACCTCGGCTACCGAAATCGTGCGATTGCTCAGCTCACCATGACGCTCATTGGTTGGCTCACATCCATTATCTTCATTGGCTTCGTCCTGCTTGGCACTGTGGCTATCTGGGCATTCGTTGACTTCATTCGCGTCCTGCTTCGCAGTGGCGAATACGGATACGATGCCGGCGGCCGCTTCCTCACATAGTCACTTAATTAATCTCGCCACATCACACTTCCATGTTCGGGAATACAGTGCTACCATCGCCGACAGGAAATTTAGAAGCTAAAGTGATTTGACGTCTCCAAGGTGGCAGCGAGCGAGGCGACACTGCACGATCTTGAACTCAATCTTGCCGGAGGAAGCCTTGACAACTGCTACAGACAATGACACTGCCACAGGACATCAGGGGGCTGTGCTCAAAGGCTATAGCGTTCTACTACGTGTGCTTGCTGGGGCTTTGGCTGTGTTCATGCTTGTGAGCTGGCAGGAATCAGAATTTTTGCGCACCGGAATGCTCGCTAAAATATTGCCCACGCTGCTTATTATTGGGCTTACAATTGAGACTTATTGGCGGATGCGCCTAGCTAAGGTGGCCAGCACGTGGTCAACGGGGTTAATGGCGCTAAGCATTTCTGCCGCCGTGTGCTCAGTAGTTATGAGCGCGTCCGGAAGTACTTTCGGCTTTCTGGCCTTTTTCATAGCCATTGTCAGCATGTTCTATCTATATATGCTGTATATGTATCACACGGGGCCAAGGGAACCCGCGAACGCTGCAGCTTAATGCGCTAATAGTTCGATATCCGGGCATGCTTGGTAGATTAAACAGCATGGCATTGGATTTTGAACAGGCATTTACTGAACGCACGCCGCGCATTGTGAACGCGGCAAAGTTGCACCGGGCATCGGCTCGCAAGAAGGCCAATGCTTTCATCGTCGAAGGCGATAACTCTGTGGACGCGGCAGTCTCCACGGGAGCTGCGACAGACGTCTTTGTGACTGAACGTGCGGCGGAGAAATTCGCTGAGATTGTCACGGCAGCAGGCTACATGGATGTTTACGTTCACCCGATCACTGACCGTGCTGCAAAGTCATTATCGGATACACAAACCACCACGGGGATCTTCGCGCTCTGCACACCGGTGTTGTGGACGCCGGGCAAGATTCTTAATGGCAAGCCACGCCTGGTATCCGTGCCGGTGGAAACCTCTGAACCAGGTAATGCCGGCACCTTGATCCGTACTTCTGATGCTATGGGCGCTGATGGAGTCATTTTTGCTGGTGAAACGGTCGATCCGCTGGGGTCAAAGGTGGCTCGGGCATCGGCAGGCAGCTTATTCCATGTCCCAACGGCACGTGATACCAATGTGAAAGACGTTTTGGGCAAGTTGCGTTCGTCCAACCTGCAGATTCTGGCCACCGCACCGAGTGGTGATGCCACGTTGGATGAAGTTGACCTGACCAAGTCAACTGCATGGCTTTTTGGTAATGAAGCACATGGCCTGAGCCAGGAACTGCTGGAAGCTGCCGATATTCGCGTGAGCATTCCGCTGCGCGGCCGTGCGGAATCATTGAACTTGGCCACCGCGGCAAGCATTTGCTTGTATGAATCAGCCAAGGCACAGAACTCCTAAACCGGAGTTGGGATAACCCGCCACGTGATTGTGGTGGGGTAAGCGGCATGTAGTCGTGGGGGAGACTGTAGGATGGTTGCGTTATCTTTAGAAGTATTTCATCCAAGTTAAAGAGGTTGAAGGGCACGTGTCTGCTACCCCAGAGATAGAAATTAACGAGGCATCATTAGAAGCTGCGGCCAATGAGGCTATCGCAGCATTTGATGCGGCGACGACCCTGGACGAGCTGCAAGAAGCACGCCGTGGGCATCTGGGAGACAAGAGCTTTATATCCCAGGCACGCCAATCACTCGGTACCTTGCCAAAGAATGAGCGCAAGGACGCCGGTCGCATCGTCAACATGGCCCGCGGCAAGGTTGAAAAGCACTTTGCTGCAGTAAACCAGGTGCTGGAAGAAAAAGCGCGCGCGGAGCAGCTCGCGGCTGAGGCCGTGGACGTTACTGTTCCTACGACACGTTCCCAGGCTGGTGCACTGCACCCGATCACCGCGCTCAATGAGCGTGTGGCGGATATCTTCATAGGCATGGGCTGGGAAGTAGCTGAGGGACCAGAGGTTGAAGCAGAGTACTTCAACTTCGATGCGTTGAACTTCAAGCCCGACCACCCAGCACGTACCCTGCAAGACACCTTCCACGTTGGTGAGGAAGGCTCCCGCCAGGTGCTGCGTACGCACACCTCACCAGTGCAGGTACGTACCCTGCTGGACCGCGATGTTCCGGTTTACATCGTCTGCCCGGGTCGCGTATTCCGCACCGATGAGTTGGATGCAACGCACACCCCGGTTTTCCACCAGATTGAAGGCCTGGCTATTGATAAGGGCCTGACCATGGCGAACCTTCTGGGCACCTTGGACCACCTGGCGCGTCAGCTTTTTGGCCCTGACACCAAGACCCGCATGCGCACCAACTACTTCCCATTCACCGAACCGTCCGCGGAGGTGGATGTCTGGTTCCCTAATAAGAAGGGCGGCGCAGGCTGGATTGAGTGGGGCGGCTGCGGCATGGTTAACCCGAATGTCCTGCGCTCAGTTGGTATCGACCCTGAGGAGTACCAGGGTTTTGCGTTCGGCATGGGTATTGAGCGCACCCTGCAGTTCCGCAATGGCCTGTCGGATATGCGTGACATGGTCGAGGGCGATGTTCGTTTCACCTTGCCATTCGGCGTCCAGGCTTAATTCATCCGAGGAAGGAAAACTTTATGCTTATTTCACAAAACTGGCTCCACAGCGTCCTCGGTGAGCACAACCCAGGCTGGACTGTCACGAGCGAAGAACTAGATGCAGGCTTCGTACGCGTCGGCTTCGAAACCGAAGGCTATGAACCACTGCCAGACATCACTGGCCCAGTAGTCATTGGCCGCGTTGAGAAGATCGAAGAACTCACTGAGTTCAAAAAGCCTATTCGCTACTGCCACGTCAACGTTGGACAGGCCAATGGTACCGGCGAGCTGCAGGGCATCATCTGCGGTGCGCGCAACTTCGAAGAAGGCTCTTTGGTTCCAGTCTCCTTGCCAGGTGCTGAACTTCCTGGTGGCTTCAAGATTGCTGCGCGTGAGACCTACGGTCACATCTCCAATGGCATGATTTGCTCTGCTGCGGAGCTGGGATTGACCGCTAAGTCCGATGGCATCATCACTTTGGATGAGTCTTATACAGAGCACATCGGTGAAGATGCACTGCCTTTGCTCGGTGGTCCTGACACGGTCTTCGACGTCAACATCACCCCGGACTGCGGCTATGCGCTGTCCATGCGCGGTCTTAGCCGTGAAATTGCTTCTGCCTTCGACTTGAAGTTCGTTGACCCAGTCGGCGAAGCCTCCGGTGCTAATGGCAGCCTGATTGATATTGACCTGCGTGCGGAAACCAAGGCTATTCGCTTCGGTCTGCGTAAAGTCACTGGTATAGACCCTAAGGCGCAGTCCCCATTCTGGATGCAGCGCATCCTCATGCTTGGCGGCCAGCGTCCAGTCAACCTGGCTACTGACATCACCAATTATGTGATGCTCTTCCTGGGCCAGCCAATGCACGCCTTTGATGCCAACCAGGTTGCTGGCAACTTGGTGGTGCGTAACGCACAGGCAGGGGAGAAGTTCGAGACCCTGGACCACGTCAAGCGCGAGCTGTTTGCTGATGACGTTGTGATCTGTGATGACAATGGCATCCAGTCCATGGCAGGTGTCATGGGTGGTACGACCTCTGAGATTTCAGATGAGACCACTGATGTCTACTTCGAGGCTGCAACGTGGGATCCCATCACCGTAGCCCGTACTTCCCGCCGTCATAAGCTCAGCTCCGAGGCATCCCGACGCTTTGAGCGTGGTGTGGACCCAGTTATCGTCGAATATGCTCTCGACCTGGCTTGTGAGCTGTTGGTTCAATATGGCGGTGGCCATGTTGAAGAAGGCCGCACCCTGGTTGGCAGCATTCCAGATGCACCAGTGGTGTCCATGGATATCACCAAGCCTTCGCGCTACGCTGGCGTCGAATACAGTGCTGAGACCATCACAGCGCGCCTCGAAGAGGTTGGTTGCTCAGTTTCTGCTTATGACAACGGCAATGCTCTGGATGTCACCATTCCATCCTGGCGCACCGATATTGCTGAAGACGTCGACTTGGTGGAAGAGATTCTGCGCTTGGAGGGCCTGGAAGCAATTCCATCCATCCTGCCAATCCCGACCATTGGTGGCACCGGCCTGACTCCTGCGCAGAAGCGTCGTCGGGCCATCGGTCATGGCTTGGCTTATTCCGGCTATGCCGAGGTTATCCCGAGCCCATTCATCAACCCGGAGACCTTCGATACTTGGGAATTGGACGCTGATGATGCACGCCGCAACGTAGTCAACGTTCAAAATCCGCTTGAGTCGGATAAGAATAAGCTCTCCACGACGCTGCTGCCGAATATGCTCGAAGCCGTTGCGCGCAATGTCGCGCGTGGCCGCTCTGATGTTTCCCTCTTTGGTCTGCAGCAGGTTGCTTTTAAGCGTGCGGATAATACTCCGATGCCAGATGTGACCAAGCGTCCATCCGATGAGGAAATTGACCAGCTGATCAACACCTTGCCAGCGCAGCCACTGCACGTGGCAACCGTGGGTGCTGGCAACCTGGAATTCGAAGGTCCATGGGGCGAAGGCCGCGCGTACTCCTATGCGGATGCGATTGAGTCTGCACGCCAGGTAGCTCGCTCTGCTGGTGTAGAGATCGAACTTGAAAACGCTGATGTTAAGCCTTGGCACCCTGGCCGTTGTGCGGCTATCAAGGTCGGTGGAATTGTGGTCGGCTACGCCGGTGAACTTCACCCGCAGATCCTGAAGGCTCTTGGTTTGCCTGAGCGCACCTGTGCGATGGAAATGGATGTCACCGCGCTGCCATTTACCGATAATCTGCCAGCACCAGTGCTGTCTTCCTTCCCGACCCTGCACCAAGACATTGCTTTGGTGGTGGGAGAAGATGTGCCAGCAGAAACAGTACGCAAGACTCTGGAAGAGGGCGCCGGCGAGTTGCTGGAAAGCGTGGAGCTCTTCGACGTCTTCCGCGGCGAGAAGCTGGGCGCAGAGAAGAAGTCCTTGGCTTTCAAGATGTTCTTCCGCGCACCGGATCGCACATTGACCGATGAGGAAGTCAACACGCACCGTTTGGCTGCCGCCGATTTGGCTAAGCAGCGCCTGGGTGCAGAGATGCGCGCATAAATAGTCGCGTAATCGCTGATTTAAGGGCTGCGTTTCTACTATATTTACTGGTAGAAGCGCAGCCCTTATTTTTACTTAGGATTCTTTTGAAGAACGCTAATGAATAGTTTGCGTAGATATGCATAATTTACTATTGTGGCTTACATGACAATCACAGTTGCAATCGCAGGCGCCACGGGTTACGCCGGTGGCGAAGTACTCCGCCTCCTCTTGAACCACCCAGCGTATCTCGCGGGCGACTTAAAAATCGGCGCATTGACCGGCCATTCCAATGCTGGTCAGTCAGTCCCTGAGCTCATGCCACATTTGCCGCAGTTGGCGGATCGCACCATCGTGGATACCACCGTGGAGAATCTATCCGGCCATGATGTGGTTTTTCTCGGCCTTCCACATGGCCACTCCGGCCCGATTGCCAAGGCATTAGGGGAGGGCGTAGTGGTCATTGACTGCGCGGCAGACTTCCGTCTCAAAGATGCGAAGGATTGGGAAGATTTCTACGGTTCAGAGCATGCCGGCACGTGGCCTTATGGTATCCCGGAGCTGCCCGGTCACCGTGAACAGTTGAAAGGCTCCAAGCGTGTCGCTGTACCGGGGTGTTTCCCCACCACGATTACGCTCGGCGCCCTGCCTGCTATCGCCGCACAGCTCATTGAGCCGGATCTTTCGGTCATCGCGGTCACTGGTGTTTCCGGTGCGGGCAAGAAGGCCTCCGTGCCGCTGCTTGGCGCTGAAACCATGGGTAGCGTCAAAGCATATTCACCAGGTGGCATGCACCGTCATACCCCAGAGATCATTCAAAACCTCACCCCGCTCGCAGAGAAGAATGTGTCAATGAGCTTCACTCCGGTGCTAGCACCAATGCCACGCGGCATTCTGGCAACCATTACTGCGCCTCTGAAGGACGGCGTGGACCAGGCGCAGGTTACTCAGGCTTTCAATGAATTCTATGCAGATGAGCCTTTCTGCCATGTGCTGCCAGAAGGTCAGCAGCCTCAAACCCAGTACGTAGTCGGCTCAAATATGTGCCACATTCAGGCGCATGTGGATGAGCGTGCCGGCAAGCTGGTTATCACCTCTGCCTTGGATAATTTGACCAAGGGCACCGCCGGTGCCGCAGTCCAGTGCATGAACCTTGCGCTGGGTCTAGAAGAAACCGCGGGTCTGCCACAAGCTGCCGTTGCACCTTAAACCGGGCAACCGTATTTCTTCATTATTATTTACTGCTAATAGCTAATTTCTCTTAACAAGGACCGTCACCATGACTTCTTCTGATTCTTTGCCATTGGGCGTTACCGTTCCCCAGGGGTTTTCTGCGGCATCAACTACCGCGGGCATTAAACCCTCCGGTAATGCCGATATGTCGCTGGTTCTAAACCAGGGCCCACGTTTTGATGCGGCAGCAGTATTTACCCGCAACCGCGTGGTGGCAGCACCGGTCAAGGTCTCCCAGGCAGCACTTGAAGAAGGTGAGCCAAATCAGATCAAGGCTGTGGTCTTTAATGCCGGTAATGCAAATGCCTGCAATGGTGCGCAGGGTATGACCGATGCCAAGAAGATGGTGGAAGATACCGCACTGGCACTCGGGCTTGAGACCCATGAGATCGCTGTGTGTTCCACAGGTCTTATCGGTGAGTTAATGTCGATGGATAAGGTGCATGGGGGCATCGGAAAGCTAGCGCAAGCCTTGGGCACCGACCCAAGCTATGGCGCTGGTGCCGCGGAAGCGATTATGACTACTGATACGGTGCCGAAGCAGACCGCTGTGTATGGCGATGGTTGGTCGATTGGTGGCATGGGCAAAGGCGTGGGCATGATGGCACCATCATTGGCCACCATGCTGGTGTGCTTGACTACCGATGCTAAGGCGAGCCCCGAAGCCCTGGACGCGGCGCTGCGCAAGGCGTGCGATGTCACCTTCAACACCCTGGACGTGGATGGTTCGACCTCCACCAATGACACGGTGATTGTTTTGGCTAATGGTGCCAGCGGTATTGAACCCAGCCAGGAAGAACTTGATGAAGCCATCCTGAAGGCGTGCGCGGATTTGGCGGATCAGTTGCAAGCTGATGCTGAGGGCGTGACCAAGCGTGTGAAAATCACCGTCAAGGGTACCGGCGATGATGCGCAAGCGCTGAACGCTGCGCGCACGCTCGGCCGCGACAACCTCTTTAAGTGCGCAATGTTTGGCTCCGACCCGAACTGGGGTCGTGTTTTGGCGGCAGTGGGCATGGCGGATGCCGATATGGACCCGGATAATATTTCGGTCTTTTTCAATGACCAGCCAGTCTGCGTGGAATCAACCGGCGCACCGGGTGCCCGTGAAGTTGATCTTTCTGGTGCAGACATTGACGTGTTGGTGGACCTGGGCACCGGTGGCGAAGGTACTGCCTTTGTGCGCACCACGGATCTCTCACATGACTACGTTGAGATCAACTCAGCGTATAGCTCTTAAAAGTTTTCAGACAGGAAAGATACTTAATGATGCAAGGTATGACTGATAGCGATAGGGCTGAAGTCCTCGCCGAAGCACTACCGTGGCTGCAGCACTTCCGCAATAAAATTGTGGTGGTCAAATATGGCGGCAATGCCATGATTGATGACAGCCTCAAGGAAGCTTTTGCTGCCGACATGGTCTTTTTGCGCACCGTTGGTGCCAAGCCCGTCGTGGTGCATGGTGGTGGCCCGCAAATCAATGAGATGCTGGGCAAGATTGGCATTGAGGGTGAATTCAAGGGCGGATTCCGCGTCACCAGTCCCGAAATCATGGACGTGGTGCGCATGGTGCTCTTTGGCCAGGTGGGCCGCGACCTGGTGAACCTGATCAACTCCCATGGGCCTTATGCAGTGGGTACCTCTGGTGAGGATGCAGGGCTGTTTACGGCGCAGAAGCGTTTGGTCAATGTCGATGGTGAACTGACTGACATTGGCCTGGTGGGCGATATTACGGACGTTAATCCATCTGCCGTCATGGACATCATTGATGCCGGCCGTATTCCGGTGGTCTCCGGTATTGCCCCTGGTATTGATGGTGAGGTCTATAACATCAATGCGGACTCGGCGGCGGGTGCTTTGGCTGAAGCCATTGGCGCTGAGCGCTTGGTGATGTTGACCAATGTGGAAGGCTTGTACACCGACTGGCCGAATAAGGAATCTTTGGTCTCCAAGATCGAGGCCTCGCAGCTAGAAGGCATGCTGCCGCAACTAGATGCGGGCATGATCCCGAAGATGGAATCTGCCCTCAACGCGGTCAAGGGCGGGGTAGCGGCTTCTCACATCATTGATGGCCGCCTGGCGCATTCGGTGCTGCTGGAGCTATTGACCATGGGTGGTATTGGCACCATGGTGCTGCCAGATAACTATGAACGTTCGCGGTATCCAGAAGGCACCGTGTTTAGAAAGGATGACGCGAAATGAGCAACACCGAATCACTAACTGGTTCATGGTCTAAAGCCATGATGAATAACTATGGCACCCCACCGGTGGGCATTGTGTCTGGTTATGGCGCGCACCTGGTGGATGAAGAGGGCAAGGATTACATTGACCTGCTCGCAGGCATCGCCGTGAACTCCCTGGGTACTAACCACCCAGCGGTAGTCAAGGCCGTTACTGAGCAAGTCACCACTTTGAGCCACGTCAGTAATCTTTTTGCTTCCCCGCCAGCTGTCAAGCTTGCGCAGCGTCTCCAGGACAAGATCGGTGATGATTCCGCGCGCGTAATTTTCACCAACTCAGGCGCCGAAGCTAATGAAGCTGCATTCAAGCTGGCGCGCTTGACTGGGCGTCGCCGGATTTTGGCGGCCGATCACGGCTTCCATGGCCGCACCATGGGTTCTTTGGCTCTGACGGGCCAGCCTTCCAAGCGTGATATCTTCGCGCCTTTGCCTGGTGGCGTGGAGTTTTACCCTTATGGCGATATTGACTACCTGCGCAAGCTGGTGGAGGTTAACCCAACCGATACAGCAGCGATCATTTTGGAACCTATCCAGGGCGAAACTGGCGTCATTCCTGCGCCAGAAGGCTTCCTCGCTGACATCCGCGCGCTGTGTGATGAGCACGGCATCTTGATGATGGTTGATGAAGTCCAAACTGGCGTGGGCCGAACCGGTACTTTCTTTGCTTTTGAAAAGGCTGGTATCACCCCGGATGTCATCACCATGGCTAAGGGGCTGGGTGCAGGCTTGCCGATTGGCGCTTGCATTGGTGTGGGTAAAGCCGCTGAGCTTTTCGGCCCCGGCAGTCACGGCACGACCTTTGGTGGCAACCCGGTGTCGTGTGCGGCAGCAAATGCGGTGCTCGACACCGTTGATGAAGCTTTCGTCGAAGAGGTCAATGCCAAGGGCGCGAAGTTCACCGATGCGTTGAATGATTTTGAGCTCGTGGACCACGTTCGTGGCTATGGCCTGCTCCTTGGCGTCGTTTTGACCCAGCCAGTGGCCAAGCAGGCAGTCGCAGAAGGCCTGAAGCAAGGCCTTATCATCAATGCGCCTAGCGAAGACGTTGTGCGTATTGCACCGCCATTGGTTATCACTGAAGAAGACATTGACCAAGCTTTGGCGAAGCTACGCGACGTCTTTAACGCCATTTCAAAGTAATCAGCAATCACCCGATAAGAAATCTAAGAGGATATACACCTGATGAGCACGACTACGCGGCCAGAGCCAATCCCACACGTACCCGAGGTTGGATTGGGCGGCATCCGTCACTTCCTGGCAGATGATGACTTGACCCCAGCAGAGCAAAAGGAAGTCCTGGAGCTGGCACTGGAGCTGAAGAAGGAACCATTCAAGCTGCGTCCTTTGGAAGGGCCTAAGGCAGTCTCTTTGCTCTTCTCTAAGTCTTCCACCCGTACCCGCTTCTCTTTTGAGGCTGGCATCGCAGCGATGGGCGGGCATGCGATCGTGGCAACCGATCAGTCCTCACAGCTGGGTAAAGGCGAGACACTGCAGGATACTGCGGCAGTCATGTCCCGCTTTACCGAGATGATCATCTGGCGCACCTTTGCGCACCAGAACCTCATTGATATGGCTGAGACAGCAACCGTGCCAATCATCAATTCACTCACTGATGACCTGCACCCATGCCAGATTCTGGCGGACTTGGTCACCTGTGTTGAGGAATATGGTGGGGTAGAGCAGTTAAAGGGCAAGAAGGCTGTCTACCTGGGCGATGGCGCCAATAACATGGCTAATTCTTATCTCATTGGTTTCGCCACTGCGGGCGTGGACATCGCGATCTGTGCACCGGAAGGCTTCCAGCCGGAGCAGCACTTCATCGACCGCGCGCAAGACCGCGCGAAGGACACGGGTGCCACCATCACGATCACCGATAACACCGACGTGGTGGAAGGTGCTGACATCATCATCACTGATACCTGGGTCTCCATGGGTCAGGAAGAAGATGGCAAGGACCGCCGCACACCATTTTTGCCTTATCAGGTCAACGCCGAGCTCATGGCGAAAGCAGGCAGCAACGCTATCTTCCTGCACTGCCTGCCGGCATATCGCGGCAACGAAGTCACTGCAGAAGTTATTGATGGCCCACAGTCGCGCGTCTTCGATGAAGCAGAAAACCGTCTGCACGCGCAGAAAGCTCTGATGTGCTGGCTATTAGAAAAAGCGGACGTTTCTGCAGCCCACTAGCCCTCCACACGCACTAAGGTAGAGATTATGACCATGCCTAAAACGCGCAATGCGCGTCAAGCCAAAATCCTAGAGATCCTAGGTAAGACTCGTGTTACCAGCCAAGTGCAGTTATCCGATCTGCTCCTTGATGAAGGCATTGACATCACGCAGGCGACCTTATCCAGGGACCTTGATGTTCTGGGCGCAAAGAAGGTCAAGCGTGATGGCGGACGTTCCTTCTACTCAGTGGGTGGAGAAATGGACCAGTACGTGGACCAAATCAATGGTCCACGCGAAAAGCTGCGCCGCATGATTGATGAGCTCGTGGTGTCTTCGGACTACTCGGGCAATATCGCGATGCTGCGCACGCCAGCTGGCGCTGCTCAATACCTGGCCAGCTTCATTGACCGCGTTGGCCTAGATGACGTCGTCGGTTGTATCGCGGGCGATGACACCATCTTTGTCCTCGCACGTGAATCACTTACTGGCCAGGAGCTGGCGCAGCGCCTAACCGGCAACCGCAGTGAAGAAGATGGACCAGGCGAAAGCTCTGAACTGGGTGAATAATTCATCGCCACATGCATAGCCCGACGCTTTCAAAGTCTTATGCATGTCGGTTTTTTATATTATGTATCTAAGTGTATATTTTCCATGTAGAGAAACTGCTTTGGATGCCCGCTTCGGTGCGGGCGTTGAAGTGTAAATAGTATTGAACACAAAGCGCGGTTGAGGCGCTGAAGTGTTGGATAACAGTGTTTGATAACAAGGAGAGTTAAAAAATGAACGCACGTGTCGTGCTTGCTTACTCGGGTGGCCTGGATACCTCGGTTGCCATTCCTTACCTGGCTAAGATGACCGGCGGCGACGTCGTTGCCGTATCCCTTGACTTGGGCCAGGGCGGCGAGGACATGGAGTCCGTTCGCCAGCGTGCTTTGGACTGTGGCGCGGTTGAGTCCGTGGTCATTGATGCCAAGGATGAATTCGCTGAAGAGTACTGCCTGCCTACCATTCAGGCTAATGGCATGTACATGAAGCAGTACCCACTGGTTTCTGCCATTTCTCGTCCGCTGATTACCAAGCACCTGGTTCAGGCGGCGCAGGAATTCGGCGGCACCCACGTTTCCCACGGTTGCACCGGCAAGGGCAATGACCAGGTACGCTTCGAGGTTTCCTTCCGTGCGCTCGATCCTTCCCTGGACATCATTGCTCCAGCTCGTGACTATGCATGGACCCGCGATAAGGCCATCGCCTTTGCGGAAGAAATCAACCTGCCTATTGAGCAGTCGGCAGCATCCCCATTCTCCATTGACCAAAACGTCTGGGGCCGCGCGGTAGAAACCGGCTACCTTGAAGACCTGTGGAATGCACCAACCAAGGATGCTTATGCATACACCGAAGAACCTGGCCTGGGAAATGCACCAGATGAGGTTGTCATCTCCTTTGAAAAGGGTAAGCCAGTAGCTATCGACGGCAAGCAGGTCACCGTTCTGCAGGCTATTGAAGAGCTCAACCGTCGTGCCGGCGCACAGGGCATTGGCCGTCTGGACATGGTTGAAGACCGCCTGGTGGGCATCAAGTCCCGCGAGATCTACGAGGCACCAGGCGCTATCACCCTGATTCGCGCGCATGAGGCTTTGGAAGACGTCACCATGGAGCGCGAGCTGGCTCGCTACAAGCGTCTGACCGATGCTCGTTGGTCTGAAGAAGTCTACGACGGCCTGTGGTACTCCCCACTGAAGCGTTCCCTGGATGCCTTCATTGCTGAGTCTCAGGAGCACGTCACCGGCGATATCCGTCTGGTGCTGCATGCTGGCCAGATCATCGTCAACGGTCGCCGTTCCCCGCAGTCACTCTATGACTTCTCCTTGGCTACCTACGACACCGGTGATGCATTCGACCAGACCGCAGCGAAGGGCTTTGTTCAGCTGCACGGTCTCTCCACTCAGATCTCCAACAAGCGTGACCGCGATGGCGGTTTCCCAACCAGCGACTCTGAGTAATTACTTCACACACGGTTTACATTATTCACGTAAGGATAGTTAGGCATTATGCAGCCACATAAGACGAATGAAGGCGCACTGTGGGGCGGCCGTTTTTCCGGTGGTCCATCAGAAGCGATGGCAGCGTTGTCTGTTTCCACGCACTTTGACTGGGTCTTGGCACCTTATGACGTTCTAGCGTCGAAGGCGCATGCCAAGGTGCTGCATGCAGCAGCATTGCTTTCCGATGCCGACTTGGACACCATGCTCAATGGCCTCGACGAGCTCGGTGCCAAGGTCGCTTCGGGCGAGTTTGGTCCTTTGCCGAGTGATGAAGATGTCCACGGTGCGATGGAACGCGGTCTCATCGACATCGTCGGGCCTGAGGTCGGCGGGCGTCTGCGTGCTGGTCGTTCCCGCAATGACCAGGTGGCGACGCTCTTCCGCATGTGGGTGCGTGATGCCATCCGTGATATTGCTATCCAGGTTTCTGACTTGATTGAGGCCATCACTGGTCAGGCAGCGAAGCATCCGGACGCGATCATGCCGGGTAAGACGCACTCCCAGGCGGCGCAGCCAATTCTGCTGGCGCACTCACTGCTCGCGCACGCACAGCCTTTGCTGCGTGATATCGACCGCTTGAAGGATCTGGATAAGCGTCTGGCTGTTTCTCCCTATGGTTCTGGTGCGTTGGCGGGTTCCTCGCTGCAGCTTAATCCAGAAGCTATCGCAGAAGAGCTGGGCTTTGATGCAGCAGCAGAGAACTCCCTTGATGCCACCGCATCCCGTGACTTTGCCTCCGAAACAGCATTCGTGCTGGCGCAGATTGCTGTAGATATGTCCCGCTTCGCCGAGGAGATCATCTACTGGTGCACTCCTGAGTTTGGCTATGTCACGCTTAGTGATTCCTGGTCCACTGGTTCTTCGATCATGCCGCAGAAGAAGAACCCTGACGTAGCGGAGCTGACCCGCGGTAAGACCGGTCGCCTCATCGGCAACCTGGCAGGCCTATTGGCAACGCTTAAGGCGCAGCCCCTCGCGTATAACCGCGACCTTCAGGAAGATAAGGAGCCGATTGTGGATTCGGTGGCGCAGCTCAACCTGCTGCTGCCTGCCATGACTGGTTTGGTTTCCACGCTGGAGTTCCACACCGACCGCATGCGGGAGCTTGCGCCGCAGGGCTTTACCTTGGCAACGGACCTGGCTGAGTGGATGGTGCGCGAAGGCGTTCCATTCCGTGAGGCACATGAGGCTTCCGGTGAATGCGTCCGCTTGGCAGAATCTCGTGGAGTTGACCTGGTTGACCTCACCGATGAGGAGCTCAAGGGCGTCGATGAACGCCTCACTCCTGCGGTACGGGAGGTTCTCACCATCGATGGTGCTGTGGCATCGCGTTCCACCAAGGGCGGTACCGCTGCGGTACGCGTCAATGAACAGCGCGATACCGTGGATAAACTCAACGCCGATTTCCGCACCTGGGCTCAGACTCCAGTTCGCTAAGAAACATTAAAGGGGGCTGTTTCACTTCGAAAGTGAAACAGCCCCCTTTTTTGATCGTTATCTGCGCATAGTGAGGAAGGGCTATTGCGCTCTTTCTTGCGCGGCATCGTAAAGCTCTTGCGCGGCATCGTAAAGCTCTTGCGCCTGGATGACTTTCGGCAACTCGCCCTCAATAACCCTGGTCAGCTCCTGCAATGGCTGCGCTACTTTGATGCCTAGTTCAGTGAGGGAATAGTCCACGTGTGGCGGAATAGAGCTTTTGACAGAACGATGCACCATGCCGTCGCGCTCAAGTTGGCTGAGTGTTTGCGACAGCATGCGGTCACTGATGCCCTCGATTCTGCGGCGAATCTCGGCAAAGCGCATGGGGGAGTCCGACTCTATGAGAGCAACCATGGTCAATGATCCCCAACGGCCCGTGAGGTGCTGGAGTGCGCCACGGGAAAAGCACTTCGAGGAAAAGACGTTGGCAACGAGTTTCTGACATGCATCGGACATGCTCATCACCTTAGTCCGTGAAATGGACTAAATAAAGTATTGCGCTAACTTTTTGTAAGTGCTATATTTTTGACTGTTACCAAACATGGATTTGAAGGAGTAAGAAAATGCGTATTGCTGTTACCGGTGCAACTGGCCACCTGGGCGGTCTGGTGATTGACAGTCTTGAGGCAAAGGGTGTTGCCGCATCCGATATCGTTGCCATTGTTCGTAATGAAGGTAAGGCTCAAGCTCTTGCTGCCCGCGGTATCACTATCGCGGTCGCACCGTTTGAGGATGAAGCAGCGCTCATCCAGGCTCTCGAAGGTGTGGATCGCCTGGTATTTGTCTCTGCCAGTGAGGTGGGCAAGCGTGTTGCTCAGCACACCAACATCATCAACGCGGCCAAGGCTGCTGGTGTAAAGCTCATTGCCTACACCAGCTTGTTGAATTTGGATTCCTCCGAGCTCTTCTTGGCTCCCGAGCACGTAGAAACCGAGAAGCTACTTGCTGAATCTGGCATTGATACCGTCCTGCTGCGCAATGGCTGGTACTGGGAGAATTACGCTTCTGCACTTGAGTCCGGCAAGTCGATGGGCAAGTTCTTCTCCGCTGCTGGTGCGGCTAAGGTGTCCGGCGCAGCACGTAAGGACTTTGCCGAAGCAGCTGCAGCGGTGGTTACTACTGATGGCCATGCTGGCAAGACTTATGAATTGGCGGGCGCACCAGCATTGACCTACCCAGAAATCGCCGCACAGGTTGGCGAAGCACTCGGCACCGAAGTTGAATACGTCAACCTGAGCGTTGAGGACTATGAAAAGTCCCTGCTCGAAGCAGGCCTTCCCGCTGAATTCGCAGCAGGCTTGGCTGGTGCTGACCCAGTTATTGAAAAGGGAGCACTCTACTCTGAAAGCACCGACCTGCAAGATCTGATTGGTCGACCATCGACCAATGTTGCTGATACCTTCAAGTAATTTCACCAAGTAATTTCACCCGGATCTTCGCAGCGAATCAACGTCGATGGCTAATCCGCGCTTGTGCTCTGATACCAGACTGCAGGTGCGGATTTCCTACGTTTTACAAAGATTCCTGGTGACATTTTAGTACATCTATATGAACTGTTGACAAAAATAGTCAATACTATATCCGCCAGGGGTTATTCGACATAAACTAAAGCCATGGCAGGCAAAGGTTCTGGACGCCGAGCAATCGGCGTAGTCCTCGGCATTGTGCTCATGATTATCGCAGTCGGAGCAATTTTCATTGGACGTGATGATGCTAACCGGGGTCGAATTGATGCATTGGTCGATAGTATTAAACCTGTCGAAAACGTGGTTGATGTCAGCATTTTGGTGGGTTCGGAGAAGCAAGACTTCTTCCACGACCCGCGCGTCCAAGAGGCATTTGAAGCCGAAGGGTTCAATGTCACTGTCTCCACCATGGGATCTTTGGAAATGAATGAACGTGCCCGTGAAGGGACACTGTCGGAGCATGATTTCTACTTCCCGGCGGGTCATGGCAACCCTGATTTACGGGACTACGTCGGTGATGCATCGCAGAGCGTGCTGTTCTTAGGCTCGAATATTGCTTTGGTTGCACGCCGAGACATTGCGGAAGACTTGGTTGCACAAGGCGAGTTCCACGAAGAAGACGGACAATTCTTTGTGGAGTCTGTGGCCTTATTTAATTTGTTGACCAGCCAAAGGCGGTGGCGAGATGTCACAGATACTTTTCAATCGCCCCGTACCATCGGAGCTATTACCTCTGATCCTTCACGGTCTTCATCTTCGTCAAATTTTGCTTACATCATGGCATCGGCAGCAATGCAAGGGCAGCTTAATACTGTCGACCAACACAACGATGGTGCCAGCCAAGTCCTCCCTATATTCCAGTCGCAGGGGTTGACCGAGGGATCCAGTGGGGACGCTTTTCAACAATTCATCGCTTCCAATGGTCAAGATTTGCCCTTGGCGGTGGCCTATGACTCTCAATATGTTGCAATGGCGAACCGCAATCCTTCAATTACTAGGGGCTTTGTACTCGTCAGCATAAAGCCCACGCTCCAGGTGCTTCATGACCTCATCGCACATGAGGACGCGCCACGAGCCGATGAATTCTACGAAGCGCTGGCTCATGACCCCCGGATTCTGAACCTAATGATGGAGCATGGCCTTTATCCAACTGGGCAAGGTCTGGAATCTCGCTTTGTGAAGGTCAACTCGGGGCTCGTTCCCGAAGACAACCAATATATCGATCCTTATCCCACTCCTGATCAGCTGAATCTATTTTCGGCCCAGTTCGAAAGCATGAAATAAATGAAGAAGCTCTATACCTCTCTCATGGTCCTTTTAACTTCGGTTGTCCTCGTCGCCTGCGGCTCACTCGGAAGTCTCTTAGACATCGGTTTCAACTTCGGTGGCAATGATGCCGATGGCGACAGTGATAATACAAATGAAGCTGCTACGCCACCCGTTTCCGATGAGGAGTTGAAGATCGTGGCTGCAACAGAATTGGAAGACTTGCAACCCATCATTGACCAGGCATCCACAGATCTCGGGTTTCCCATCACCATGGACTACCCAGATGGCACGCTAGCGAATTCGGAGGAACTTGCTGAAGGAAACTTTGACGGCGAGTATGACGCGACATGGTTTGCCACGAACCGCTATGCGTCGCTTAATGGCGCGGAAGCCAAGTTTGCTGATGAAACCTCGGTAGCGCGTTCACCTGTAGCTTTGGGAGTTAGCTCGGACGTGGCCGGGGAATATGGCTGGGATACAAATGCTCCGACGTGGCAGGAGATTGCTGATTCTGACGTGACTTTCGGCATGACAGATCCAGCGTCATCGAATTCGGGTTTTAGCGCTCTGGCATCGGTGGCGACGGCTATGGCGGATACCGGCAGTGCTATTACGGACGAGGATATCCAAAGAGTCAACTCAGATATTCGTTCCTTCTTCGAAAATCAGACTTTGACCTCAGGCTCTTCAGGTTGGCTAGCTGAGGTCTTTGTGGAAGATTCCAACAAGGCGAACAGTATTATCAACTATGAATCTGTACTGCACACATTAAAGTCAGATGGTGCCGATATTGAGGTCATCATCCCGAGCGATGGTGTCATCAGCGCCGATTATCCGCTCTCGACTCTTAGAGATTCCGCGAATCCTGATGCGCGCGGCCAAGTTGCGGCACTAGTGGGCTGGTTTGAAGAAAACCCTGAGTCCTTGACTGATTCCTATCGCCGTTTGCCCAATGGCGACCATGACTCTGCATTGCAGGAAGATGGAGTTTTTGAGCTCCCATTCCCAGCGTCTGAAGGAATCGTCAATGCGCTGGTTTCCAGTTACAACAATGAACTGCGGAATCCAGGCCAAACTGCATTTGTATTGGATATCTCTGGCTCCATGGAGGGGGAGCGATTCGAGTCACTTACCTCCACCATGAACTCGCTCATTGACGGCTCTGCTGAAACTACAACCGGCAACGTGGGCTTCCGTGACCGAGAGACGATCACCTTAGCGCCATTCGCCACCGAGCCCTATTATCCGACGACCGTGACATATAGCGTGGATGATCGAAGCACACATGACGAACTTAATGAGCGTGTCGAGCGATTCAATCCAATTGGATACACCGCCATTTATGATGCCCTAACCATGACTCTAGATGGAATCGATGTGAGCGAAGGTTCTATTCCATCGATTGTTCTCATGACTGATGGTGAGAATACTTCCGGTAAGTCCTATGAGGAGTTCCAAGAAGACTATGACGGTTTGAGCGATAAGAAGCAGAACATTCCCGTCTTTGTCATCCTCTATGGTGAAGCCGATGTCGAAGAACTCACTGAATTAGCTGGACATACTGGTGGTCGAGTATTCGATGCTCTTGATGGGGACCTCAACGAAACCTTTAAGGAGATTCGTGCCTATCAATAGTTCCCAAAGCCCGGAAAGTGCGATAAGGAAACGAACACCGCGCACGATTGATGACGTTATTCAGCGTCCATCTGAGCCAGAGGAGGAGAGTCGGTTCCTCACCTCGCGTAAGAATAAGTGGGGTATTGGCGCTGCGGCTGCAGTGATCGGAATCCATCTAGTTGCTGGCCTGGGATTCCTCTGGCCGGTTGTTGCCGCAGCTACCTATGGGGCGACGGCTTTACTCACTCCGCCTGAGAAACCGAAGGAGATTCCTCTACCTACGCCGGAAGACCGCATCAAGGAGCTCAAGACAGTCCTCCATGCCCAACTGCGACGAGTAGTTGAAAACACCTCCGAGCCCATTGGCAATAAATTTCTAGCTCTTAGTAGCCAACTTGAATGGCTACTGTGCCATTGGGATAGGCTTACCCATTCTGAGTCAACGCAGTCTGCAATCGCCATGATGATTCAGCACCATATCCCGGATGTCTTTGATGCATACTTCGAGGTCATCAACCGTGACTCACAGGAACACATTAATGAACTCATTCAGACACTCGATATTCTTGAAGGCGAAGCACTGCGCATTCGTCATGCAGCCGAGGAGAACTCTGTTGCAGCCCTTCGTGAGCGTTCCTTAGCAGTGAAACTGCAATATGGGGTCATGCCCATTGTAGAGGACTATGACGGGTAGTATATGGAACCATGAGTTTAGATCCCGCGCTAGTAGAAATCCTTGTTTGCCCGCAGGACAAGGGTCCATTGCGATATCTGGTTAATGATCAGGTCTTAGTCAATGAGCGCCTAGGCATTGCCTATCCCATCGAAGATGGCATCCCAGTCATGTTGGTGGATGACGCTAAGCCTTGGCCACAAGCATCCTAAGACTTTCAGCTACCAGCTGTTAAGCACGATTTCTCAAAGTTTCTAAACAGTTTCCCAAAAGAGGTAAATATGAACATCATTGATGAGCTCCAATGGCGCGGGCTTATTAACCAGTCCACTGACATCGACGCATTGCGTGAAGCATGTGAAGAACCAATCACGGTGTATGTCGGTTTTGATCCAACCGGTGACTCTTTGCACGCGGGCCACTTGGTTCCAATGATCATGCTGCGCCGTTTCCAGGAAGCAGGGCACAAGCCACTCGCACTAGCTGGCGGAGCGACCGGTTTCATTGGAGACCCACGTGATGTGGGGGAGCGCTCCATGTTGAGCCAAGAAGAGATTGATAAGAATCTCGAGGCAATCAAGAAGCAGCTGCACCAATTCATCGATTTCGAAGGTGAGAACGCAGCAACCATGGTGAATAACGCTGACTGGACTATGTCCATGTCCATCGTTGACTTCTTGCGTGATGTGGGTAAAAACTTCTCCCTCAACACCATGTTGGATCGCGACACCGTGAAACGTCGTCTGGAGACTGACGGCATTTCATACACTGAGTTTTCCTACATGCTTTTGCAGGCGAATGACTTTGTGCAGCTGCAGCGCAAGTACAACTGCACCCTGCAGGTTGGCGGCGGCGATCAGTGGGGCAACATCGTTTCCGGTGTTGACCTCAATCGTCGCGTGGATGGAGTGAAGGCTCATGCTTTGACTTGTCCATTGGTTACTGACGCGCAAGGTCAGAAGTTCGGTAAGTCCACCGGTGGTGGCAAGTTGTGGCTGGATCCGGAAAAGACCTCGGCATACTCCTGGTACCAGTACTTCCTTAACGCTGGTGACTCTGTGGTCATTGACTACCTGCGTTGGTTCACCTTCCTGAATCAGGAAGAAATCGCGGAATACCAGAAGGCTGTGGAAGAGGAACCATTCAAGCGTGCCGCTCAGCGTCGTCTTGCGCAGGAGATGACCAACTTGGTCCACGGTGAAGATGCAACCAAGGCGGTTGAGTTAGCGGCACAGGCACTATTCGGTCGTGCAGAACTCACTGACCTTGATGAGAAGACCTTGGAAGGCGCATTGTCTGAGACTAATGTTGCCGAACTCGGTGCAGAAGAATCTTTCAACATTGTTGACCTCCTTGTTGCTTCGGGTCTGGCTGATTCCAAGGGCGCAGCACGTCGCACCATCAAGGAAGGTGGCGCGTACGTGAACAATGAGCGCATCGAGTCGGAAGATTGGGCGCCATCAGACGAGAACTTCCTCCATGGTTCATGGTTGGTCATGCGCCGCGGTAAGAAGAACTTTGCAGGCATTCGCCGAAACAATAACTAAGCCGGCCTAGCCTAAATAGAGTCTCAACCGCTCGCAGTTAACAAAACCCCGCTATTTCGACTTCCAACTCACTGCATCGAGGCAATTAACCTCCCGTTAGTGACAATGTGAAGTGGAGATAGCGGGGTTCTTTGTTGCCAAGATTCATGGAAACGTGGATTTACCAGCGGATTTGTGAAGGTATGAAGACCCGTGTAACTTTATCGAAGTCGCCGCGAGAGAGCGTGCGGCTGAAAAGTTAACACCTGGTTGACAAACGTTAAACAGTTTGTCTAAGGTAGAAACTCCAGCCAAGAGAGACGAAAACTTCGAAAGAAGTTCAAGTTCCTTGTGTGGTTGTTGTTTGAGAACTCAATAGTGTGCCAATGTACTTTTTTATTTTTGTCTGTGTTGTATGGATGAGGATGATGTTGGATTGGATGGCCTTTCGGGGTTGTTTGGTTGTTGGTGTGTGCCGGATGTCGGGGGTTGTTAGATACTCGGCATTGAAAATATTGTAATTATTTTTAACGGTGCATATTGTTTATCAACATTGTTTAAGTTCTGTATTTAATACGGATTTATTTTTTTAAACGTGAAACTGGCTTTAGCCTGTTTCACGTGTTGATTTCTTTATGTAGTAATTTTTGGTCAGCTTC
>NZ_JBIMEN010000009.1:0-83408 GCF_043673995.1 Corynebacterium sp. L4757
ATGCTGGGAAAGGTAATCTGCCACCATGCCACGCAAGACCTACACAGAGGAGTTCAAGCGCGACGCTGTTGCGCTCTACGAGAACTCCCCAGGTGCCTCGCTCAAGACCATCGCCGTGGACCTCGGAATCAACCGTGCCACCCTGCATAACTGGTTGAAAAAGTACGGGACAGGTGCGCGTACCAAAACCCGCACCGCAGAGTCGCCCTCGTCGATGTCGGTGACCGAGGCTGAGCGGATCCGCCAGCTGGAACGGGAAGTCAGCCGCTTACGCGAAGAGCGCGATATCCTGCGAAAGGCTGCTAAATATTTCGCGGAAGAGACGAACTGGTGATCCGCTTCCAGTTCGTTGACGACGCCCAGAAGAACCATTCGGTTAAGCGGTTATGTGACGTGTTGAAACTCAGCAGGTCCTCCTATTACAAATGGAAAAACAGCAGCTCAGCCCGGAGGAAACGACTCATATCCGACGCCATCCTCGGTGCACGGGTCAAGACTGTATTCACTGCCGAAAATGGTTGCTACGGGGCCAAGCGGATTACGGCTGAACTTAAAGACCAGCCGGGTCATGAGCCCGTGAATCACAAGCGGGTTGCGCGGATCATGCGTGAACTCAAACTGTTTGGCTACACCAAGAAACGCAAGGTCACCACCACCGTGTCAGATCAGAAGAAACCAGTGTTCCCTGACCTTGTCGGCCGTAAATTCACTGCCGACAAGCCGAACCAGGTCTACGTCGGTGACATTACCTATCTGCCGATTGCAGATGGGTCGAATATGTACTTGGCTACGGTCATTGATTGCTATTCCCGCCGGCTGGTTGGCTTCGCGATCGCCGATCACATGCGCACATCACTGGTGCAGGATGCGCTGGTGATGGCCAAAGGCCAGCGAGGGAGCATGAAGGAAGCAATTTTCCACTCGGACCACGGCAGTGTGTACACATCGAATGCGTTCCAGGACACCTGCACCCAGTTGGGGATCAGGCAGTCGATGGGATCAATTGGGACCAGTGCGGACAACGCTTTGGCGGAGTCGTTCAACGCGGCCCTGAAGAGGGAAGTCCTTCAAGATTCCAAGACCTTTGCCAACCAGTTGATCTGCCGGCGGGATGTTTTCCGCTGGTGTACCCGTTACAACACGGTGCGCCGACATTCCTGGTGTAAATATCTGGCTCCTGTGGTGTTTGAGGAGCGCTGTCCTGCTATCCTAAGATCTGCTTCTTGATTAAATCCTCCGTGTCCACTTCCCGGGGGTCGGGCCCAAGGCTGTGGCTCGCTGGATTGAGATCGTCTACAACCGGCGCCGTCGGCATTCAGCTATCGGGATGATCAGCCCTGTCGATTTCGAGGCCCGGATCGCTGACCAAGACGATAAAAAGAAAGCCGCTGCTTAACCACTAAGTAGCTTAACTACGTGTCCACAATTTGCGGGCAACCCCAGTTTGGGAAGCCGCGATGATGCACTTGCCATGCAGTACCTGATTCCAAACTGGGAGTTTGACGCAAAGCGTCCTTGCTTAGTGCGCTAAACCCCTGTAGTTCATCCTTCTTCGGCCCCACTTTCACACGCACAATAACCGCGCAGCTGAAAGTGGGGCCGCATCATGCGGCCTGCAGTTAGCACCCCCACAGGAAGAATCACTAGAAATAGCATCTACATTTAAGTAGTGTATATACTTAACGCTGGACGGGGGTTAGAGCGATGAGATTCTCGTGCACCGTTATTTTGCACTACGTCAGTACTATTCAAGGAGAATTCCCTATGAAGCGCATTACTACCGCCGCTTTGGCAGCAATCACCGCTTTATCCCTGTCCACCACTGCAGCATTCGCAGAAACCAATGAGGACGACTCCTCTTCAGAGATCACCAACTCCTCCAACACGGAAAATGCTAGCGATGAGGACTCCTCTTCCCTACCTGGTTCTTCCGAGAAAGAAGATAACGGAGAAGGCGGCAATACGTACGATACCGAGGTATCCCCAGGACATGAGTTCTCCTCTGAGACTGTAGAGGGTTCCGCAGACAGCAGCTCCGAAGAAAACCAGGATTCTTTAGCTGATCTTCAGGAGAGCATCTTCGGTTCCTCCTATGAAAATGATGCCGAGCAGGACTGGGCATTGGGCTCTTCCGCTGATGCTTTGATCGGCATTCTGCTGGCCATTGGTGCTGCATTCGCAGCTGTTTCCGGTCTGATCCCAGGGCTGTCTATCTAATTTGAAGAGACATTTGGGCACACTGCAGCCTTCGCTCCGCGCAGCGCGTGCTTGATCGCCTAATGGTTTCTAAAGATTTGCAGAATTCAATCTCCGCTCACCACGCGTAGTTCCTTCATAAAAAGGGCACCGTGGCGAGGTGGAGATTTTCTATCTGTAGCCGTCGCTTTTCATTACCAATGCTTATGCAAGTCCCAAAAGCTTTTTCAGCTCAGGACTCACGCCAGTTGCGGTGACCTTAATGTCCGAAGGCTGCTGATAGTCCGCGCGCTCAAGCATCGCTTGGGTACCGGGTGTGGTCTGACCACCCGGACCGAGGTTGTCCACCTCAATGCTCTTGATCTTGCGATATCCCAGTTTTGAACTCACGGTCGCTGATACCACATTGGCGTCCGCCCAACTAGTGGTCAGTTGTGAAGCACCAAAATGATTGAACGCGGTTGCAGCTAAAGCATGGCGCACCAATGTACCCAAGCCTTGGCCTTGGTATTTGTGATAAATCCAAGAGCCAGTCTCAATAGACTTGGTCTCCGGAAAATCAGGGGCACGCATAGAGAGAGTGCCAACTACCTCTTCACCGCGCATCACGATGAAATCTAGCCACCACTGCGTTGGGGAGGTTTGCGCGCGGTTGAGCCAACGAAATTGTGCCGAATTATTGTCTTCATCAAAGAGCCAGCCAAAGGCATAGTCCGGGATATCGGCGCCGTATATATCCGCAGGTGTCACACCGGCAATCGCGGCAATGTGTTCATCGCGCATCACCCGCAGCGATAGCTCATCACGGCCATTGCTGACTGTGATTTCTAATCCAAAAGGTGGCCAGATGAACTCAAGTTCCATGCCGAAAGGTTACCAGCAATTATTTCATGGAAGAATAGCAATCATGTCCACTTCGCACTCTCATGCCCCACAGGTTGCACCTTTAAGCTCATCTGGTTCAACAGCAGCTGTCATCGTCACGCATAATCGCGTGGAATTGCTGCGCGCATCGCTTGAGCAAGTGGTTGCCCAAACCCACCCGGTGAAGTGGGTTATCGTCGTGGATAATGGCGCTGAAGCAGCCGTGAAGAACCTGGTGGAAGAGCTCGCCGGTGAGCGAGCCGTCTATGTGGCATCGAAGACCAACCTGGGCGGCGCCGGCGGTTTCGCGCTTGGATTCCTGACCGCGTTATCCCTCGGCGCCGACGCCATCTGGTGCGCTGATGATGATGGCTGGCCTGCCGATGCCGCTGTGCTCGCCGAGCTTTATCGCGTCGCAGAAGCCAACCAGCTGCATGAGGTTTCACCAGCTGTATGCAATATCAATGACCCTGGCGCACTCGCATTCCCGCTACGACAAGGTCTCGTCTGGCGCCGCCGCATGGAAGAGCTCGAAGGCGACTTCCTGCCGGGTATCGCATCGCTTTTCAATGGTGCACTTATTTCGGGCAAAGCCATGGAAATCATCGGCGTACCCGATTACCGCTTGTTTATTCGCGGTGATGAAGTGGAATACCATCGCCGCCTGGTCAACTCTGGCCTGAGCTTCGGCACTGCACTGACCTGTGCTTACCTGCATCCGGATGGTTCGGATGAATTCAAGCCGATTCTTGGCGGCAAGATGCACACGCAATACCCAGAAGGCGAGTTCAAACGCTATTTCACCTACCGCAACCGTGGTTACCTGCTGTGGCAGCGCGGCATGCGCAAGCTACTGCCCCAGGAATTCGCGCGCTTTGGCTGGTTTTTCCTCGTCCAGCAACATGACCCCAAGGGCTTTATGCAGTGGCTTAAGCTCCACAACCGCGGCCGCCGCGAAGACTTCCGCCGGCCCGAACATGGCTAAAAATTAGACCTCGCGGATTTTTGGTGCGTTGCGAAAAATCAACCACCGCTGCACGAAAAAGTTAATAATGGTGGCGGTACCTTGCGCGATGATAAACGCCATGACCAGTGCATAAGTGGAGCGCCATTCCAAAGTGTGGTCGAAGAATGGAAATGCCCAGCGATAGATCACGATGTTGATGACGTAGGTAATGCCGTAGGTCAACGCCACCAGCGCAAAACGCCGCTTGGATGGCTCGGCACGAAACGTCCACCGACGGTTGAGCAAATAAGCCGTTAAAGTACCGAAGAAAAAGCCGACCGAGCGCGCGCCAATATTTCCTAAAAGCTCCAGCGCAATCTGAAAAATCCAGGTCAAACTCGCATCAATAACGGCAGAGATACCGCCAGTGATAGCAAATTTGGTGGATTGGCCTTTCAAAGAATGCGATTTGGCCAACCGTTCAGCGCCTTGAGAAGTCATCGCGTTGACCTTACCTACTTCGATTTAAAAACAAATACGCGCTGGATGACAAAGTTCGTCACCGTCGCCACACCCTGGGCGATCACGAATGCCACGGTGTCTTTTGTGAGTCCAGTCAATCCTAGTGCCATCAGTGGTGATTCCAGCAGCCAATACAAGATATTCTGCACGGCAAAGGTGGAGGCATAGAGCAGGGCAACGCTGATAGCGGTCTTGCCGGATACCTTTGCGCCAAACGTCCAGCGTGCGTTCACGAGATAGGCGGCGATGGTGCCAAAGACCCAGCCAATAGCTTTTGCCGCAGAGCGGTGCAGACCGAAATAGGTCAAAAGCATAGTGACCGAATAGTCCAGGATCGCGGTGAAGATGCCAACTAGGACAAACCGCGAAAGCTGGGTCTTTAAAGAATTATTCGATGAAGTCACGAACGGTTAGCCTACCCCACGCAACAGCGCACGGAAGATATCTAAACGGTCTACTGGTGCTGCCGCGTCGGGTCCGCAGGCCCCAACTGACGCCAAAACGCTTGCCGATGCCGGACACATCCCCCAGATTTCATCCGCCGTCAGCTCGCGGCCATCATCATCAATCCACCCCAAGGCCTCCATCGTGGTGGCGGTGACTGAGTCCATCAAATCCGGGGCGCCCATACACGCCAATCCCAACACGATGGACCAAAATGCATCTTGTCCTTCGGTGGTCACCTCACGCGGAAGGGTGGAAATCTGATTCCACTTTTCTTCGGATAAGTCCACGTCATGGTTCAAATCCAAGGCTTGCAGCAGCGGGACAAAATCGAAGAGACGAGAGCGTTCAATTACCCCGCGTGCAGGTGGCGTGAGATACGTGAGTACCTCATCAATGACTTCCTGCCCGGTCAGCTCCGCGTTAATCGCGGTGAGATCAAATCTAGTTCCAGGGAAGGAGCTGGAGCCCCCAACGCACAATGCTTGTGGAGTACCGCTATCGCGCGGATAAATCTCAGCAACTGTGAGGTCAAAGTCCCACAGTCCCCAGGTGAATTCCACCACTTCACCCTCGCGCCAGAGAAATTCAGCGATGTGGTGGTCCGGATCAATGCGACGAGATTCTAACTCTTCTTCCGAATTTTTTGCCCGTCGGTAGAAGTGCCACGGTGATTCTTCATCTGGAAGAGCGAAACAAATAGTGATGACGTCATGCAGCTGAGCAAAAGTCATGGCGTCATTGACACCAATATGCCGGTGAACTTCAGCGTCCTCGCGAACGTTGGATACTTGCAGGATGACGGTCAGTGGTTCCCGGCGTAATTCGACAGTCTTGTCCACATCATCGTGGCTCTTCGACCCTGCGTGGCCTCGTTGTTGTTCACGTTTCTTCCGGTCACGAAGGCTGTCGAGGTCAAATACTCCAGTGCCTGACATAGTGCCCAGCGTACTTAATTCTGATTCGGTGCGGTGCGCGCTGCGCATTCGCTAGCGATGAAAACCAGGACCGCGCCAATCCCGCCAAAGAGTGTCCATGGCTTCTTCATTCCCTTCTTACGCAGGAATTTTGCTAGCTTGCGCATACCGAATATCTTGAGAGTTCCACCGACGGCCACGCCGGCGATCAGCTGCCATAGCGGGAACGTGGATTCTTCCGGCACCTGCGGACTATGCTCTTCATCCTCATCAATGGCGTTGAGGTAGCCCACCAGACCGGTAAAAGACGCCAACGTCAACACATAAGTTGCAATCAAAGAACCTGGCTTCTTTATGTAATCCGGGAAAGACAACGCCGTGCCCACAAAGCCCGCCTGCACCACGCGGCCAGCCAAGGTGTCATCCAGGGCGTAGTTGTCTTCTTCTACGTACTCGGTGTTAACAGAATCATTTGTCATAACGCCCCAGAATACCCGCCAAGTAATAGTGCGTGGGAAAGCTTTGAGCTCCCAACAGCCACCAACCTGAATAAATTAGTACAAGAACACAACTGGAAATCGGCGGGGAAAGTCACTGCGTAGGGTGCCTAAGAGTAAGGTCATAGCCATGAACGCAAGTACCAACCCACCTGCACAAAAGATCATTTTGGACTGCGACCCAGGCCATGATGACGCAATTGCCTTGCTGCTGGCTCACGGCAACCCAAATCTTGAGCTATTGGCCGTTACCACCGTCGCGGGAAACCAAACCCTAGAAAAGGTCACCACTAACGCACGTGCCCTGGCACGCGTTGGCAACATCACTGGCGTGCCTTTCGCCGCAGGCGCATCCCGTCCGCTCGTTGGCCCGCAACTCATCCCAGATGAGATTCACGGCGAATCGGGACTGGATGGCCCAGAGCTACCCGCTCCCGGCGCGCCATTGGAAGACACCCACGCGGTCAACCTGATCGCACAGGTAATTGAAGATAATGAGCCAGGTTCGGTCGTTATTGTTCCAACTGGTTCTTTGACCAATATCGCCCTCTTTGCGCGCATGTATCCCCAGCTGGTCGAGCGGGTCGGTGGCATCACCCTCATGGGCGGTGGCCACCACACCGGCAACATGACCCCAGCAGCCGAGTTCAACATCCTGGCAGACCCAGAAGCAGCGGCGATTGTTTTTGAAGAGTCCTGGCCAGTCACCATGATTGGCTTGGATGTCACCCACCAGGTTCTCGCAGTTCCTGAACGCATGGAAGAGCTCAAGAGCATCGGTACCGATGTTGCGCAGTTTATCGCAGAGCTCGTTGAGTTCTTCGGCGCTTCCTACATGAAAGAACGCAACTACCCAGGCCCACCAATGCATGATCCATTGGCGGTGGCAGCCGTTGCTGATCCGTCCATCGTTCGCGTTCTGCGCGCACCCATCTATGTGGAAACCCAAGGCGCTCATGCCCGCGGTCAGACCATCGTGGACTTGCGCCGCACATGGTCCAATAATGATCCAAGCGGCCTGGCTCTCGTTGATGATCATGATGAGCCAGATGCTTCTACCCCAAATACCTTTGTCGCAGTGGATGTGGATACCGAGAAATTCTGGGATCTCCTCTTTGACGCCCTTCGCCGCATTGGCGACACCAACTTCCAGTCCTAGATTTAAACCAGGAGATCCTTGTGTCCAATTCTCACTCCGTGACCGGAAATAACGCGCGCGTTGTTGACCCGGTTGACTCCCGCAAAGGCGGTCTGCCACTGCTGATGACCGTGCTGATCGCCGCCGCGGTGGCGTTCCAGCTCAACGCATCAATGCTCTCGCCCGTGCTCACCACGATGGCGGAAGAGCTCAACACCGACGAAGCCACCGTTGGTCTTACACAAACCGCCTTCTTCACCGGCGGTGCACTGTGTGGTCTGTTCCTGCCACGTCTTTCCGATATTGTCGGCCGCCGCCGCATTCTGCTCATCATGCTGTCTGTAATGGCAATTGGTGGCGTTATCGCAGCGCTTGCACCGAATATTGGTGTCCTTATGGTTGCCCGCGCGCTGCAGGGCATTGCTGGTCCTACCATTCCAATGACCCTGATCATCCTGCGCAGCCAGGTCAAGAATGAAGTCCGCCTGGGTACCTTGCTGGGTCTGGTTGCCGCGATTAACGGCGGCGTCGCCGGTATTGACGTGCTGGTCTCTGGCTGGATGGCTGAGAACTGGGGCTTCCGTTCTGTCTTCTGGCTCATTGCTATCGTCGGCTTCATCGCCGTCGCCATGGTTGCCCTGTGGGCACCAGAATCTAAGCCTTCCAGTGGTATCAAGGTCGACTGGTGGGGCGCGCTGTTCCTGGTCATCAGCGTTTGTGCCATCACGCTCGCTGTTAATGAGGCCGGTAAGGCAAGCGCTGCCAACTGGGTATCTGTCATCATCGGCCTGGTCATTGGTTTGGCTATGTTCGTGGTCTTCTGGAAGTGGGAAAATAAGCAAGACCAGCCACTGGTGGCACCGAAGTACCTCAAGCGCCGTTCCACCTGGGGCTTGCTGTTAACCACGGTGTTGACCATGACCGGTGTCTTCGCTGCTGTTAATGGCGTGGCCGTTTCTCTGGCTCAGAACCCAACCGCGGGCTTCAGTATGAGCGCTGACGCCGCTTCCCTATTCTTGCTCGCACCGTATGCCCTGATTGGTTTGGCAGTTGGTCCTTTCGCAGGCCGCTACGCACCAGTTATCGGCTACGGCAATCTGCTGCGCATCGGCAATATCGCCTCCGCTATCTTGTTGCTGCTTCTGGCTTTCGTCGGTGTTCACTCCAAGATTGTGCTCATCCTCGCGGTCATCCTGCTGGGTGTCACCTACGCCGGTATCGGCAACATCGTGCTCAATAACCTGGGTGTTGTGAACTCACCAAAGGACAATGAGGGCTTCTTGCCAGGCATGAACTCCGCAGCATTCAACCTGGGTGCTGGAGTTTCCTTCGCCATCCTTCCGGTCTTCATGGTCGCCGGCTCCCCTGCGGGCTCGGATTCGACAGCAGGTTACACCACCGCATTCTTGGTCGCCGCCATCATCCTGGCCATCTCAGCTGCTACCTCGCTCTTTATCCCAAAAGTCACTGCTGCTGAAGCCGAAGGCGCCGTCGTCTAAGGCAACTATCTCACTATCGCCGTTCCCGCAGTATCTCGCAGGGACGGCGATATTCTTTTCCGCAGGCTTCCAAGCGCTAAGCTGGATTGCATGTATGACGGCAAGATGGAAAACCTCACCCCAGCTCAGCAAGCGGCGCAAGATGAGCGTTCAGAAAATGACAAGCGCAATGGCCGTTTCATCGCAGCAGAGCACACGAACCTGCCGCTCAATGACTTCATGACGCGTCTGATGGCCCAGGAAATCCCGATGCTAGATTCCAACTCCCGCGGCCTGGTCTACAAACTTCTGCGCGAATATGAGGGTCCAGAAATCACCACGCAAGAAGAATTGCCACAAGAAATCCGCGACATCATGGATCTCTATTAAATCTATTCCCCAGGAACCAATAGTCCGCTTTCATAAGCAAGGATGACCAGCTGCGCTCGATCATGCGCATAAATCTTGGTCATGATCCGGTTGACATGGGTCTTCGCTGTGTGCGGGGAGATAAAGAGAGTCTCGGCAATCTGCTGATTAGACAGTCCCCGGCCCACGAGCTAAAGGACTTCGCGTTCTCTTTCTGTCAATAGTGCCAATTTGCGCGCTGCTTCTTCTGACGCCACCGGGCGCGGGCCTGGTGAGCGCACATACTGTGCAATAAGACTCCGCGTTGCCACGGGCGATAACAGTTCATCACCAGCAGCAACTGCGTGTACTGCACGGATAATTTCTTCTGGTTCCGCGCCCTTACCAATGAAACCGCTGGCCCCGGCGCGCAATGCGGATACCACGTATTCATCTTCTTCAAACGTGGTCAGGATTAATACCCGGCTATTGCTATTCGCCGGATCCTCACAAATGCGTTGGGTGGCTTCAATTCCATCAAGCCGCGGCATGCGAATATCCATCAACACGATGTCCGGTTGCAGACTCGCTGCCATTTCAGCTGCCTCGATCCCATCGGCGGCAGCACCCACGACGTCAATATTCTCAGCGCTGTCCAGGATATCCACCACCGCTTGTCTCACCAATACCTGATCATCTACTACAACTACGGTGGTCACAGCGTTTCCTCTCGGTTTCTGGTGCGGCTGCTCAACGGCAGCTCGGCAATCAATGTAAATGTACCGCGTGATTCCTCTGCGGTGATTTTTCCACCCACCGCGCCCACTCTTTCGCGCAATCCCGTCAGCCCTAAGTTTCCTGACGGCGCATCTGGTTGGTTACGGCTCGTACCCAATACCGGGTTAGTCACCTGAATGGTCACGGTCTTAACATTGCCGTTCTTGACAGAAATATCGAGTGCCGCATTTCCACCAGAGCCGTGATTGTGCGCATTGGTTAGTCCTTCCTGCGCCACCCGGTAGGCAACACGGCCCGTGGTTTCATCCACCAGTGACTTATCACCGGTGAAGTTATGCTCAACGTGAAGACCAGATTCAGTGACCGTTGCAATCAAAGCATCAATGTCATCGATCCCGGGCTGCACCATCCATTCCGAACCGCTGGCACTGCCGGCGGTGTCATCGGCACGCAAGTAGCGCAACAATACGCCGATATCACCCAGCACATCGCGCGCGGCGCTACGAATAGTGGCAAGGGACTCTTTAGCTCTTTCTGGCTTGGTTTCTAATGAACTTGAAGCCACTCCGGCATTCAGGCTAATCACGGAAATACGGTGCGCGACGGTGTCATGAAGATCCTGCGCGATACGCAGGCGTTCTTCGGCAACGCGCCGGTGGGTTTCAGCTTCGCGGGTTTGCTCGGCACGTTCCGCGCGTTCCATTGCAGCGCGAGTATATTCACGGCGCGAGCGCGCGCTGTCCCCCAGCGCGGTAGCAATAGCAATGGCGGCAGCAATTTGGAAGACCTGCGGCTCAATCACCATGTGCTCATTGACAAATACGCTCACTACGGCAACGATGACCGCGCCGATGGCACCGAAAGTCCAAGCCTTCACGCGCGGCACGTTATTGGCCACAGCAAATACCGCAACCACCGCGCCAATCCCTGGACCCAATGCGGGCACTCCTGCAAGCACCGCGGCTAAATACGCGACAAAACTGAGCAGATAAACCGGTAACGGCCAACGTCGGCGTAATGGCACTGCCACCATAGTGACCACAGCCAGCGCTAATCCAATCAGCGCAAAATACTGATTAGGCATGTGCGGGACTGGCCCGCCGCCTGGCCCACCAGGAAATATCCCCGGAAAGCCACCGGGCATGGAAAAATGGTGGCGATCAGTATCAACACCATGATTCCAATGTCTACTACCCACGCAGGCAGCCACATTGAACGATCCTTCGGCTTTGGCTGCTGCATATGCCCCGTTGCTCCTTCTATTAGTGCCTGATTCTTTCCTTTAATTCTGTCAGCCTAGTGAGCTTTTACGCGTCCCACCGTGGGGTGAGAGAAATATACCGCGGATGTAGTACACGAAATACTCCTGCGGGGCGATTTCAAATCCTCGCGTTCAAACAACAATGAGTTCATACCTAATCGTGCTGCGGAAAAACACCCGCAGAAAATGAGAACAGGAAGGACTTATCCAATCTCATGAACCAACCCAGTAACGTGAGCCACAAGCTTCGCGCCCCGGGTAAATTGCATGCCTTCAACCGCTATGAGTTGAAGTACTTGGTACCAGAGGACAAGGTTCCAACAATCCGCGAGGAACTCAACCACCAGATGATTCGGGATCCATATTCCGGGCCACGCGGCTACGGCGTGTGGAGTGTCTACTATGACACGGACAAGCTGCGTTTCTACCGCGAGAAAATTGAGGGCTTCAAGTTTCGTCGCAAGCTGCGCATCCGCCGCTATGGCGAAACCGGCGGTGCCGATGAACCGATTTCGGAAGATGCCATGGTCTCTGTCGAAATCAAACAGCGCGTCAATCGCGTCACCCAAAAACGCCGCGTCATGCTGCCCTACCACTTGGCGCTCGACCTATGTGACCGCCGCCAGCGCATTGAATACCCCGGCGCGGATCAAAGCTTCATTGATGAAGTCCTAGATCTCATCGTCCGCCTGGATCTGCGCCCCACCGCAATGACCGGCTACCGCCGTGAACCTTATGTGGGCACCGATGCTGACTTGGGCCTGCGAGTCACACTCGACCACCGCATCCGCGGGCGCGACCGTGACTTTGACCTGCGCTCAGAGGCCGAAAGCCGCTACATCATCCGCCCAGACCTGGCAGTGATGGAGATCAAAGTCAACGAGCGCGCACCGTATTGGGTCACCGATATGGCAGCCCGGCACGACTTACAGGTGCAAAGAATCTCCAAGTATTGCCAAAGCGTCGAAGCCCACGGGCTCGCCCCACGTTCCGTCTTCCACGCGCCTGAGGAAGAACACGTTGACCCCTCACAAATTGTGAACGCCTCCACCAACTAACCACCACTTATATAAGGAGTAACTTCCATGGATCTCGATTTCGGTCTCACTGACCTCTCCGGCACCTTCAGCGTCGCCGATGTATTACTGTCACTTTCCCTTGCGTTTATCTGCAGCCTCGTTGTCGCATGGGTGTATCGCAACACGCACAAAAACATCAGCTATAGCCAGGGCTATGTCCAAACGCTCATCATCTTGGGCATGATCATCGCGCTCATCATGTTGATTGTGGGCTCGAATATTGCCCGCGCATTCGCGCTGGTCGGCGCGTTGTCTGTGGTGCGTTTCCGTAATGCCATCAAAGAAACCCGCGACGTCGGCTTCATCTTCCTAGTCATGGGTATCGGCATGGCCTGCGGTACGCGTTTCTACTCGCTGGCCATCATCGCCACCATCGCTATCTGCCTAGTCATCGTGCTCATGCACCGCTTCAACTGGTTTGCTTTGGACGTTCAGCGCCAGGTAGTCAAGCTGCAGGTGCCTGCCGATGGCGATGATTACGCACCGCTTATCGATGACATCTTAATCCGCAACACCACCGAATATGAGCTGATTAGTACTGAAAGTGTTCGCAGCGGCTCCTTGGTCGAGTACAGCTACACCGCACGTCTGAAGAAGGGCGTGAAATCTTCTGACCTTATTAATGAGCTGCGCGTTATTAACGCTGGTCAAAAAGCTACCGTACTAACCGGATACGACCAGACGGATATGTAAGAAAATGTCTCATTCCATAACTAAGAAACGGATACCGCTCAAGCACCGATTACCGGTGCGGCTGCGGCACCACTGGAAGTTACTGGTTGCCGCCATTGCTATCTGTCTTGCCATCGCGCTGGCTTTTGGCACCAGCATGGTGCGCCCGTACATCACCTCAGAGCTGGTATCTGAAACCGTCATTGTAAATGACATCGAGGGCGAAACGGACCTCTTTGATGAGAACGAGCACACCATTGAGATCACCTTCAACCAGTCGGAATACGAGGACATGCTCGAAACATTCCGGACTGAAGGCGAAAAAGAATACATCCGCGCCGATATCACTATCGATGGCACCCTCATTGAAAACGTTGGCTTGCGCCTGAAAGGCAATTCCACCTTGCAGTCTCTCAAAAGCACCAACACTGACGAAGACAATGCCGAGGGCGGTCGAGGCGGCATGGGCATGACGCAGCTATCTGAGGAGAAACCGGAGGAGTTGCCATGGCTGATCAGCTTCGATGAGTTTGAGGAAGGCCGCGCTTTCCAAGGCAAGACCGAAATTGCGCTACGCCCCGCGGCCAGCGGTTCCGATGTTGCGCTCAATGAAGCACTTGCTTTGTCGTTGACTGCGGAAAGCGGCCAGGTCACGCAAGACTTCAGCTACTCCACGGTCACCGTCAATGGTTCAGAGGCCGCCACCCGCTTGGTGGTTGATACTCCTGACACTCAATGGGCCGATGAGCTCGGTGACGGCGTGCTGTACAAGGCTCGCGCTGGCGGCTCGCTGGAATATGTTGGCGATGACCCCACGGACTATGAGGAATCCTTCAACCAAATCAATGGCGAGGGCGCTTATGACCTACAACCAGTGATGACGTTGATGAAATTCCTCAATGAGTCCACGGACGAGGAATTCGCGGCTGAACTCGATGACTACGTTGATACGGAGTCTTTCACGACGTATCTGGCAACCCAGGAAATCTTGTCCAATAATGACGCCATGGACGGCCCGGGCAATAACTACTACCTCTGGTACGACACCACCGAGGAACAGTTCACCGTATTGTCCTGGGACCTCAACATGGCCCTTTCCGGAGGCATGGGCGAGACAACCGATGAATCCGCTACCGAGGACTTCCAGCAGATGCCGCAAATGCCACAGGACGGTGAAATGCCCGAGGGCATGGAGATGCCAGCTATGCCGGAAGGCGGCGCCGGTGGTGCTGGCGGTGGCATGGGCGATAGCTCAATCCTCAAGGAACGCTTCTTAGAGGATGAAGAGTTCTACGCTATGTATGAGCAGGCTTATGCAGAACTCTATGAAACGTTGATTGCCAGTGGTTATGCGGAGCAGACGCTGACAGATCTGACCACGCGGGCAGAAGCTACTGGTGACACAGGTGCGGCAACGTTGGCGGAAAGCATTCGTTCGAGTTTGGCATCGTTAAGCGAAACTGCCCCTGAGCCCAGCGCCGGAATGGGTATGGGACGAGGTGGACGGGGCGGACTCGGTGCGACTGAAAACGTCGAAGACGTCTAAGTGATATCCGGTCCGGCGATCGTTGTACTGAAAATCACCTGTGTAAACGGTGAGTTAGCGAAGTTGCGCAAGTAATACATCCATAAAGCTAGGTAAGCTTGAAAACTATGGAATTGCACACCACCGTAAAATCTCTACATGGCTGGGGCCGTACCGCCCCAACGACCGCACATGTGCTGGCAACCTCCGACGTTGAGGACATCCGTCAGGCCGTTGCCATGGTCGCTGATGACAACGCCGATAAGCCAGAGCACCTGCGCCGCGGCGTCATCGCCCGCGGCATGGGCCGCTCCTACGGCGACCCGGCGCAAAACGCTGGTGGCCTTGTCATCGACATGCAGTCACTGAACCGTATCCACTCCATCGACCCGGAATCAGCAATCGTTGATGTTGATGCCGGTGTCACCCTGGACCAGCTGATGAAGGCCGCACTGCCTTTCGGCCTGTGGGTTCCGGTCCTGCCGGGCACCCGCCAGGTCACCATCGGTGGCGCCATTGGTCCTGATATTCACGGCAAGAACCACCACTCCGAGGGCTCCTTCGGTGACCACGTCACCAGCATGGAGCTACTCGTTGCTGATGGCCGCGTCCTGCATTTGACCCCAGAGGGCACCGATGATGACCCAGAAGCCGAGCTATTCTGGGCCACCGTCGGCGGCATGGGTCTGACCGGCATTATCCTGCGCGCAACCATCCGCATGACCAAGACCGAAACGGCTTACTTCATCGCAGATACTGAGCGCACTGCCAACCTGGATGAGACCGTTGCGGCTCACTCCGATGGTTCGGAACATAACTACACCTACTCCTCGGCGTGGTTCGATGTTATTTCTCCTGAGCCAAAGCTCGGCCGTTCCACTATCTCTCGTGGTTCTTTGGCAACGCTGGCGCAGCTAGAAGAGTTCGCCCCAAAGCTGGCGGCGGATCCGTTGAAATTCAACGCGCCACAGCTGATGACTGTGCCAGATATTTTCCCATCCTGGACCATGAATAAGTTGACCTTGATGGGTATCGGTGAGGCCTACTACATGATGGGCGCGCCGGCGAAGAACCAGGTCAAGAACCTGACCCAGTTCTACCAACCGCTGGACCTGATTGGTGAGTGGAACCGTGGCTACGGCTCTAAGGGCTTCTTGCAGTACCAGTTCGTAGTGCCGATGGATGCGGTGGAGCCGTTCAAGGACATCATCCGCGATATGCAAAAATCCGGCCACTACTCAGCACTGAACGTGTTCAAGCTATTCGGCCCTGGCAACAAGGCGCCGTTGAGCTACCCAATGCCAGGCTGGAATGTTTGCGTGGACTTCCCCATCCGTCCGGGTCTGGGAGATTTCCTGGATGACCTAGATAAGCGAGTCATGGAATTCGGTGGCCGTTTGTACCTGGCTAAGGAATCCCGCACCTCTGCGGAAAACTTCCACCAGATGTACCCAGAGCTTGAGGGCTGGTTGACCACCCGCAACAACATTGACCCAACGGGCGTCTTCGCCTCCGACATGTCACGCCGCCTCGAGCTGCGCTAAGAAAGGAATCTTCATGCTTAACGCAACTGGACAAGCACAACACATGCTGCTGCTCGGCGGCACCAGCGAAATCGGCCTAGGTATCATCGCCGAGTTTCTAGAGCGCGGCCCATCCAAGGTCACCCTCGCTGCACGCGAGGATTCCCCACGCATTGCTGATGCAGTTACTTCTTTGAAGGCTCAGGGCGCTGACGTGGAAGTTATCGACTTCGACGCAACTGACTTTGAGTCCCACCCACAGGTCATCGACAAAGCATTTGAGCGCGGCGACGTTGACGTTGCTGTCGTAGCCTTTGGCACCTTGGGCGATCAGGAAGAGCTGTGGCAGGACCAGGCTAAGGCCGTGGCTTCTGCACAGATCAACTACACCGCACCAGTTTCCGTGGGCGTGCTTTTGGGCCAGAAGTTCAAAGCTCAGGGTCACGGCACCATCGTGGCGCTAAGCTCTGTCGCCGGCATGCGCGTGCGCCGCTCCAACTTTGTTTACGGCGCATCCAAGGCTGGCACCGATGGTTTCTACGTCAACCTCAATGAGGCCCTGCGTGGCTCCGGCGCGAATGTTCTGGTTGTTCGCCCCGGCCAGGTTCGCACCAAGATGTCCGCTGACGCCGGCGAAGCACCACTGACCGTGGACGTCCAAGATGTTGCTGAAGCAACCGTCGAAGCAGTACTCGAGGGCAAAGATTCTATCTTTGTCCACCCACTGTTCCAGTACGTTTCTTTGGCATTCAAGTTCATCCCGCAGACCATCTTCCGCCGTCTGCCGTTCTAATCTCTGCCAGAATAAGTAGCCACCGCTTACCAGGTTTATCCCCTGCTAAGCGGTAATTTTTATACCTGCACACGGTTTCTTCTTCGGGTGTGTCAAAGAAGCCGGAATGTAGAAGCGGCTGAACGTGCTGGTGTGAGTCTTCAAATGGTCCATTGAGTGTCATGAATTTATTTCCCGATTCGGCAACAAAATCCCGTGTAGCGCATTAGGCTTCGATTAGGCACCGTTTCCTATCTGGGACTAGTACGACGCGCGATGTACGAACATTCACTCATTCCTCGGGAGATCCTATGAAAATCCCTGTACGTCACCGAAGTAAATCCACTGCCTTCAAAGCGTTGGTTCTAACAACATTGTTCAGCCTCTCCATACAGCCTGCTGCTGCCGCCTCAACTATTGGAGTAAACGATACAGCCAGCACAGTCAGTGTCTCTGAGCGTGAAACTTTGGCCGATTCACATCTTTTCCAAGAAGATCAAGCAATCGAGATTGATGGAGAGATTGGTTTAACACCTGCAGAAGTTGAGCAGCAACAACGCCAGCTTGAATCCGCCAAACAGCTAGAAGAACCCAACCCGGCGATAAACGGCGACATGTGGAGCGATGAAATCGAACTTCCTCAAGGAATTTCAAAACAAGAAGCCGACGCCGCAGAAGTAAGTATCGCAGCCTCCGAATTTCAAGAGGGTCCTAGAACAACAACCGCGCAGAGCACATCAACTTGCTCCACAATTTGGCCCAAGAACATCAAAGTTTGCGATGATATTCTTCGACAATATAATCGCCTGGGCGGAGTGACCAGCTGGCTGCTCTACCCAGTCGAGCGGCAGCACCGAAATCCTGACGGGAAAGGTTTTCGGCAAAAGTTTGCTAATGGCTGGATTTACTGGTCTCCCGAAACTGGTGCTCATGCAGTCGCACGCCACACTGCTTCAGTGTGGGCGACAAATGGCTGGGAAGCCGGCTGGATGGGTTACCCCACCTCCGGAGAAGTACCGGTCCAAGGAAATACCGGTATCGACGGCGAACTCACCGGTTGGGTACAAAAGTTCCAAGGTGGCAGGATTTACCGCAGCCAAGCACTCAATGGTTTCCACGTCGCAAGCATCAATGGGCTAATTCTTGAGAAATGGCTCGAATTAGGAGGTCCAGACAGCCCACTCGGATTCCCCACCGCAAATGAAGCAAAGACTTCGGATGGCAAGGGACGATTCTCAATTTTCCAAGCTGGTTCAATCTACTGGCATCCATCGCATGGGGCACACCCTGTTGAAGGAGAAATTCTCAATAAATGGTCCGATGCGGGTTATGAATCTGGCCGATTTGGATACCCGATCGCCGACGCAGTACCACGCGAAGGAAGTACATACGCTGACCAAGCTTTTCAAGGTGGGACAATTAATGGTGAATTATTTAAGGCTTCGCAGCCGATAGTAACGCCGTACATCTACTTCCCCACCGAAGCCGAGGCCAACCGTTATTTCGACGAGTTGGAAGACCAAATCCTCAATGGTAATGCTATTGCTTCTGAACCTGCCGTTTCAGCATTAACTGCAGGAAAGGAATATGGCCCTTGCACGCTTTACCCGGAGAACATTCACCTGCGCTCCAGCAGTGGACTTCAGACGGTAGGATTCAAAGCTCGTACAAGCTGCACAACAAAAGTTGACTCAATTGAGCATCAACTTCAGTTAAGAACTCACCACTGGTTCCCACCTCCACTTGGCAGATGGGTACACCGAACAGAGTTTTCCACCAACAATAACGGCCAGAAGTCCCTATACACCCAGAAGCTCGAATTCAAGTGTCAAGGTAATAGGCCGAATCTGTTCGGCGGCAGCGCGCGGGGAGTGATTGCTGTCGGCGGTAAGAATTATTATGCACGGGTCTATCCTCCCGCTGCTCGTATCGACTGTGGAGTGTGATGGAGATGCAACCTCTTCCTGGGCATCAATGGATCTGCGAAGCACGCGGATTCGGTTCCCAAATGAAATTAGTCGCCTACGTCCCTTGGGAATATAAACAAGAGCTTGAAGCCGCATTCCATGAAGGTGGCCCAGCACTTGCCGCATGGCAAATAGACTCCTCAACTATCGAGTACTCACAGCCTGAATGGCAGGGATTTACCTCCCCGGCAAGTATCGGTGACAAAGTGTGGCTCGTCGTGGCACGTCCCCAACAAGGACATATTCCAGAATGGGATGGACTTCGCCCTTATCATTTCGACAAGCGTGCTGAGGCAGAAAAAGAGATGGACTGGCTCAACGAGCACCACCCACACGACAACTACCTCATCGCATGTATAACAGTCGGCTGGGTAGCACCAATCGTGCTCGAAAAATCCGGATGGACACCACCCTGGTTTCCCATCGGCGGACGCGACCAAGACCAACCCTGGTTTCCCCGCAACTACGACGAAACCACCAAAGCACAATATTGACCAAAAGTAGCTTTCCTGCAAGAAAGACACATGAAGAAAACGCTTTAGGTCGGAAAATTATTATGCGCGGGCCTATCCCCGCAGCTCGAATCAAGTGTGGGGTGTAATGGAAATACAAGCTCTTCCTGGGTATCAATGGATCTGCGAAGCACGCGGATTCGGTTCCGAAAGGAAATTAGTCGCGTACATTCCATGGGAATACAATGAAACACTTATAGCTGCATCCCATGAAGGTGGCCCAGCACTTTTGGTCTGGCAGATGGAGTCTTCAGCTATTGAATACGCCCAACCCGAATGGCAAGGTTTCACTTCTCCCGCTAGCATTGGCGACAAAGTGTGGATCATTTCATCACGCCCAAAGCCAGGACATATCCCGGAATGGGACAGCAAACGCCCCCATCATTTTGGCAAACGCGCTGAGGCAGAAAAAGAGATGGACTGGCTCAATGAGCACCATCCGCTCGACAACTACCTCATCGCGTGCGTGACAGTCTGCTGGGTAGCACCATGGTTTCCCATCGGCGGCCGCGACGAAGACCAACCTTGGTTTCCGCGCGACTATGACGAAGCCACCAAAGCTCTATATTGAGCACTTGTAAACCTATGAGGCCGCTCCCATCTTTGATTGAGGGGGCGGCCTTTAATCAGGATTAGGGCAAAAGTATGGGAGACTAATCCCATGACTGTGACCGATTCAGCGGAGGCGCCTAAGCCTGCCGCCTCATCCCCCGTGCGCGATTCGCAGTCGTTGACTCCTGCCTCCCGTGACACCATGAGCCTTCTTGGTGTGCTTCTGGGTATGGCGGGAGCAGCGATTGGTGGAGGCGTTGTCACCCTGGCTGCCTGGTTTGTGTTCAAGCAGGTCTCATTACCGGCGTTTAATACCTCAATGGTGACCCGTGGATTATCCACCGCTCTCATTGTTGCGACCGTCGTTATCGTCGCTGGTTTGCTGTACCTGTGGACGACACGGGGCAAATTCAAGTGGCTGACCGTGGTGGCGGCGTATCTTTCACCGGCGGCTATTGTCATTGCCAGCCTGGGTATGCCGCTGTCTGCATCCAAGCTATGGCTCGATGGTATCCAGGTTGACCAGGTATTCCGTACCCAGTTCCTCACCCGTATGACGGTTGAGGGCGGCTATGCAGACATGAACTATGCCGATATGCCGACCTTCTACCCCATGGGCTGGTTCTGGCTCGGCGGGCGTATGGCTAACCTGCTGGGACTGGCCGGTTGGGAAGTATTCCAGCCTTGGTCCTTGGTCTCCATTGCCATGTCGTGCTGTATTTTGGTGCCGGTGTGGCAGCGCCTGACCGGTTCATTGCCGTTGGGTACGGTCATTGCGCTGACCACCACCGGTATCGGTCTGACGCTATCTACTGAAGAGCCTTATTCCGCCGTTATTGCGCTGGGCGTTCCAGCAGCCGCCATCATGTGCTCCCGCGCTTTCCACGGCTCGTGGGGATCCACGGTTGGCTTGCTGGTCTTCCTCGGAATTTCCGCAACCTTCTACACGCTCTTTACCGGTGCGATTGCCGTCATGGTGGTCTCATTCGTGGCTGTGGTCACGGCCATCGTGGATCGCTCTTTCAAACCAATTCTGCGCCTGATGGTCATCGGTTTCGGCTCGCTCGCCATCGCCGCTATCGCGTGGGGGCCATATGTTCTGGCAGCTCTGCGCGCAGATTACCCACTGGAATCCGCCGCGCAGCACTACCTGCCGGCAGAAGGCACTGAATTGCCAGTGCCATTCCTCGCGCCATCCTTAGTTGGCGTGATGTGCCTGGTCGGAATCATCTATCTGGTGGTGCGTGTGAAAAACGTGCACATCCGTACGCTCGGATGGGCGCTGATTGGCGTGTACCTGTGGATTATTGCATCCATGGTCATGCCGCTGTTGGGCACCACGCTTTTGGGTTTTCGTCTGGAAATCTTGGTGGTTCTCATCATGGCCACCGCAGGTGTCCTGGGCTTAGCGCATCTATATGAGCACTACCGCACCCGCGAGCACGTCACCGCGGTAGTCACCGTCATTGCGGCTCTTGCTGCAATTTTCTACATGCAGGGCATTCCCGCTGCGCACCAATCCGCGATTGATAATGCGTACACCGATACTGATGGCAATGGTGAACGCGCGGATAAATTCCCAGCTGACTCCGCCCGCTACTACCAAGAGATCGCTGATTTCTTCAACGAGCACGGCGCGGAAGTAGTCATGACGGATGAAAAGCTCTTCTTGGCGTACCACCCCTTCTATGGCTATAACGCGTTTACTTCGCACTATGCCAACCCTTTGGGACAGTTCAGCCAGCGTAATGAGCAGATGGCCACCTGGGCGAATGATTCATGGGATCAGACCCCTGAAGAATTCGTTGAGTCTTTGGAAAATAATCCCTGGGATGTTCCTGACGCCATGATGTTCCGCGGCAATGTTGAATCCGCAGATGATGGCTATAAGTCACACCTTGCGGTGGATATTTTCCCGAACCAACCGAACGTCCGCTATGACGCTATTATGTTTGACCCTGAGGTATTCAATGATTCCAATTTGTGGGATGTTGAACAGGTCGGTCCTTTCGTCGTTGTGGCACGAGTGAACTAAGGTATTCCAACGTGAATGATGTCTACACCGCTGAACTTCCTGAGCTAAGCGCACGCCCAGCCCCGAAGGGGCTGCGCATGGCCGCTATCATCACGGGCCTATTGGGTTTCGTGATGTTTCTGGCCGTCCCGTTTTTGCCAGTTAATCAAACTCAGTCCTCTTTTGAGTGGCCGCAGGAAGATTCGCTGAACTCGGTTACGGCACCGCTGATTTCGGTGGCGCCGGAAGAAATTGATGCCACCATCCCGGTCGCCGCAGTAGATATGCTGCGCGAAGGCCAGGATTTGCTCTATGGCACCGTCCCGCAGGAATCCGAAGAAGCATCCAACCGCGGCATGTTCGTGCGCGCCGGCGAAGAGGGCCTTTCGGTCATCTCCCTCGATGAGGTCGTGCTGTCGCTGTCGGAGGAGCAGGTTCAGGATCTGAATCCGGATGACGTGATCACCATTGAGGCCACTGAGGATGGCACCGCAGTTACCGTTGGTGAGTTCTCCGAGGAATCTGAAGATGACCTGCGCCCGCAGGTAGTCGGTACCTTCACAGAAATCGAGGACACTCCCGAAAACCTTGCCGCGCTTACCGATGCCGGCCTCAACGTCCACGTTGAAATCAACTCACGGTTTACTTCTTCCCCAACGACCATCAAGGTTGTAGCGATGGTCGTGGGCTTCATCATGATGCTGGCATCCTTGGTGTGCATCGCACGCATGGACCGTCTAGACGGCAAAAAGATCAGCTTCATGCCGGCTACCTGGAAGCAGGTACGCCCACTCGATGGCGTGGTTGCTGCCATCTTGGCCTTCTGGCATATCTTCGGTTCCAATACCTCCGATGATGGCTTCATTTTGACCATGGGTCGGGTGAAAGAATACTCGACGTACATGGCCAACTATTACCGTTGGTATGGCGTTCCGGAGGCACCTTTTGGTACCCCGTACTATGACCTAGTTGCATTCCTATCTAGCATCTCGGCGACCTCGGTCTTCATGCGTATCCCCACGCTCATTGCTGCGATTTTGACGTGGTTCATTCTCTCGCGTGAGATCCTGCCCCGATTTGGTCCGGTCATCAATGATCGTCGCGTTGCACACTGGACTGCCGCATTCATGTTCTTGGCATTCTGGTTGCCGTATAACAACGGTATCCGCCCGGAGCCCATGATTGCTTTCGGTGCTATCTTCACCTGGGCATCATTTGAGCGTTCCATCGCAACCTCACGCATGCTGCCGGCGGCCATCGGCACGCTCTCTGCAACGTTGACCCTGACTGCTGGCCCAACGGGCCTGCTGGCCGTGGGTGTCTTCCTGGTCAGTCTGCCGGCGCTGTTTAATATCTTTAGCCGCCGCAAGGAATCAGTCGGCGGTTGGCTGCCGATGATCTCTAGCTTCCTCGCCGTCGGCACCAGCGTTCTGGCCCTCGTCTTCATGGACCAAACCCTTGCAACGGTGCTGGAATCTACCCGCGTACGTTCCGCCGTGGGCCCATCTTTGAACTGGTATGACGAATACGTTCGCTACACCACCTTGTTCCAAAGCTCCGTGGATGGCTCCCTGACGCGTCGCTTTGCGATGTTCACCATGCTCTTTAGCTTGGTTCTCATCATCTATGCCTTCATTCGCGATAAGAAGGTGCTGGGTACCCCGAAGGGCCCAACGCAGCGTCTTCTGATCATCGTGGCATTGAGCATGTTCTTCCTCATGTTCACCCCAACCAAGTGGACTCACCACTTTGGTATCTACGCCGGTATCGCTGGTGTTATTGCTGCTCTGGGTGCGGTGGTGCTCTCGCAGATTGCGATGCGCTCCCCACGCGCGCGTACCTTCGCGGTGGCATCGGTAGTGATGCTCATGGCTATCTCTCTGGCCGGCTGGAATGCCTGGTGGTACGTGTCTTCCTTTGGCATCCCATGGTGGGACCGTTCCGTCCAATTCATGGCGGTTGAAGCCTCCACCGTGGTCATGGTCATTGGCCTTATTATCTTGGCGATCGGCATCGTTCAGGCCCTGCGTCATAACTACCGCAAGAACCATGGCATGACTCAGCCGCAGGTCTCTTCCAAGCGCTGGGCGAGCATCTTGTCCGCACCTTTGGCGATTGCGTGTGTCGCCATCGTGGCATTCTCCTGCTTGTCCTTCATTAAGGCATTTGTCGATCAGGCCCCAAGCTATTCCATTGGCAAGGGCAACCTGAATGCCATGGGCGGCGATGTCTGCCAGATGGCCAGTGACACCCTGCTGGAATCCAATACCAATGAGGCATTTTTGACTCCTGTCAGCGGTTCTTTGGGTGATTCATTGATTAATCCAGATGAGGATAACCGCGGCTTCGACCCGAATAATATCCCGGAGGATATTGAACCGGAGAACCAGAATTCGGCATCGGTAGGCGCAATTGGCTCCAACCAATCTAGTTCTTCCTCCTCCAATTCCAACCAAGCATCTTCAAGCTCTGACCCTTCCCTGGGCGGCGATGTGGAAGATTCGGGCACCGAGTCCGAATCGAATACTGAGAATGTCACCGACACCTCCTCGGGCGGCGTGCGCGGTACCGAGGGTGTTAATGGCTCGACCATGCACCTGCCATTCAACCTGGATTACACCCAGGTTCCGGTTTTGGGTTCCTATGATTCTGCACAGCGCGGTACCTCTGAGGTAACCACCAAGTGGTACAACCTGCCAGAAGAACCTGGTGAGAACTCCCCTATCTTGACGGTGTCTGCCGCTGGCGATATCCATCACCACGATGTCAATGATATTGAGCAAGAAGGCATGGAGCTGACCTTGGAATACGGCACCCAGGCTGAGAACGGCGATGTCTCCAATACCGGTGAGCTAGAAATGCGCGATGTTGGCGCAACCCCGAAGTGGCGCAACCTACGCATTGCTCTGGATGAGATTCCAGAAGAAGCAAATGTTGTTCGCCTCGTGGCTGTTGATGACTCCACTGATGAGGATTCCTGGCTAGCGTTTACCCCACCACGCGTGCCTGAGCTGACTCCTTTGGGAGAGGTATTCGATTCCTCCACGCCGGGTCTATTGGACTGGTCGACGGCCTTCCAATTCCCTTGCCAGCGCAGCTTCGACCACTTCGCGGGCGTGACGGAAATTCCGGAATACCGCATCCTGCCAGATGCAGCAGCACAGAACTCGCTGACGGACTTCCAGTCTTTCTCCGGCGGTGGCGCAATGTCGACAGCTGAGGCAGTCAACTACTCCTATGAGATTCCGGCATACCTCGACGGTGACTGGGCTCGCGACTGGGGCGCAATTCAAAAGTATGAGCTGCGCACCAACTCTGCGGGTATTACCCCAGATCCTGCGGAGATCGACTATGAGCAGATCATCCGCACCGGCTGGTGGCAGAACTCTGAGATGAAAATCCGCAAGGAAGGCGAAGAATAAATAGCCTTCGAAGCCCCGCACTCCTTACCTGCAAAACGTAGGTGGATGCGGGGCTTTTACATGCTCGTAAAGACTAGGCCGGGTAGCCCTTAGCATCAAATGCGCCCATGGAAACATACTCATCCCACGTGCGGCAATGGCTTACTTCGCTCTCGCCCATGGGTACCACGCGAGAGACATAGATTTCTGCCATATCCTCTGCGTCCTCGACGGTGTCTTCACTGTATCCGAAGACGAATCCCGCGAGAGGTCCTTCTGCGTTGCCCTCGTGAATCTGGCAACGAACGGTATAGAGACCAATGTTGTCTCTGATTACCGGGGCATTCGCTGCCGCCTCAACGCTGTCATCAACACCGGGCACAATCACGCTGAGTTTCTGCGCACGCAGCGCTTCAGTCTGAGCGTCTTCTTCTGCTTGCTCGCGCGAGTCCAAGACATAATTGGTGCCCGCAACCGAACCACCGAACGCGACCGCCCCGACCGCCAGCAACACTGCTAATCCCTTAATGAATCTCATTTCCTCCACCTTCCGTCTAATCAAATTAGGTTGAATCCCTCAGCGGCAAAAGCAATTGAAAGAAGTCGGGACTTTCGTGCACCCGCAGATGGGGGCAGCGCAATAAAACGGTCAAGGCCCCAGGTCTAGGGAAACCTGGGGCGGGGATGAAGGGAGCTAGGTTACCAGCCGGATTTCATTTGCTGGTTGGGCGGAACGTGCCCTTGTGGTTGGCCTAATGTGTTCTGGAAACCTTCGGTGTTATTCGCGTAGGCCTGCTGCCAAGAGATTCCACCAGAGGAGGCAGAGTAGATGAATTCATTCGCCTTGTTCTTGAAGTCATCCAACGCTGCTTTATCAAGAATTGAGACGGTCAATTCGCTGACTCCGCCGCCATTATTCGTCACGTTCAGGGAAGCCATGATGGCATTAGCTGCGATTGCGCCACACGCGGCACCAAGGAGAACGAAGAATACTCCGCTGAAGGAACCACTGGAGAGGGAACCGAATCCCAACAGCGCGAGAGCGATGGCCAAGAAACCAAAGAGGAGAAGGCGAAGTGGCTTCACTTTAAGGGATGAGGTGACTCCGGCGATGGAACCCATTGGAATGGAACGTTCTTCGAAGCCAAGAGGAATGAATCCGAAGATGGTGTTGGCGCATTTCAGGGCGAGACGCTTGTTGGTGACCACGTAGGAGTCGCGGAGCCAGAAGAGGAGAAGGTTAGGGCGAAATGCTCGGGAGTAGAGGCCGCTTTCGCCAGGTGCGAGGATGATGTCAGTGTTCGATGTGCTCATGACTCATACTGTAAAACACCAGCTAAGAGCGTTTCTACATTGTGGGGAAGGCTCCCCACTTGCCGCTTTCATCGAGAAAAATCGCGGGATTTACGGTAATGAAATCACCGCTGACTTTTAGTCCAAAACCCAAGCAGAAGGCAATTGCTTATCTGCTACCAAGCTACCGCCTTGATAGACCTCAACGCCACCGCCAACCACTCTGATGATCGACGGATCTGCGTCAATGTAGAACTCACCCTGGCTCGGATTCGAGCGCCCACTATCTACGGTGTCGGTCAAAGTACCATCAAAAATATCTGAACGATACGTCATCACACCATTGGATTCACACACCGTTATCCACGCATCACTAGCGCGTCCAGCGTAAACCAGCTCTTCAGACCCAGAGCACCTGGTAGCAGCGTTATCCGACCACCCAGACAGCGTGAGGCCTTCTTGTTCAGCTGCAGCAGGCAGGCTTGGTTCGACTGGTTGTGCCTGAGGAAGACGTTCCACGCGTCGAGTCTCGCTTGAATCCACTCGAGATGCTGATACTTCTGATGGCTGTGCGGCCACAGAATCCTGTGTAACATCCCCGTTTTCTTCCTCTGCTTCAGCTGATTCTTCAGTAGATTCCTCTGCTACTTCTGAAGTTTCAACCACAGGCGCGACTGAATCATCGCCCCGACTTGGTTCTTCTGTCCCCAGTCGTCCGCTGAGAAATAGCCAGGCAACCGCTGCGATAGTCACTAATGCTAAAAAAATAACGAACCCAGCCAAAATGGCACCAGCACGGTTCTTCTTTTGCGGCGGAGGCGGTGGTGATGTAACAAAGGCAGCGTTCCGAAGATCATCTGTGTCCTCGTGTGGCTCTTGTGGGGCTCCCCAATCAGCAGTAGCCCATCCCGCTGTGGGTGGCGCCTGTTCTTGGGGCTGGTCCCATGGGTTATTTCTCGCTTGTCCCCAGGGATTATCGTCTGCCGGTTGATCCGATTCATTCCACGGGTTGGTCATTATTCCTCTTCACCTATTGATTATCTATTAACTGTTGAAAGCTCTAGCAGACTGGAAGATTGGCAAAGCGCTCCGATGCATCGGGACCTTCCAGGATGATTCCGAACTCTTGCTTGTCATTCACCGGCGTCACTGCCAAACGTTCCTCTGCTTGTTCCGACTCAGCATTGAGGTTCATTGTTGCCACCTCGCAATCGCCAACATTCCACAGCTTCCTTTCGGATCCAGCAAGTGCATCATCTCGATGTTCTGAAGTGCCAAATTCCGCAAGGGTGATGTTGAGATCCTCACTAGAGCAGATAATTCTGCCCTGCTCTTCGGATTCCGGAATTCCAGCTGTACATTCCAGCCCATTCCATCCATCAGCATCCGGTGAGTCAGAAACGATATCGGGAAACGCCTCAGCGATAGCAGATTCTTGCTCTGACCACGAAGAACCCGAAAAGACAAAGTATCCAATAGCCCCCAAGATGCTCAGCAGTCCAATAGCCATCACGCTCAGTAGCACCATGACTGGCTTAGAAAACTCAGTCCCGGTGGAATCATTCGATGAAGCGGCTGAAAGTTGAGGAACATTTGTGGCCTGATTGGATATTGCTCCCTGCGGCGGGCGCGGTGGACGTTGCGTTGAAGCAGCATTTCCTGTGCGAGCCAATGCTTGAATGAATCCAGTAGCAGTGATGAATCGGTAAGCAGGCGCCGGATTCAGCGCTTTGCGGAACAGCTTGTCTATCGTTTCAACATCGCCCATGTCTTTCTGATTCAACCCAAGCTCCGCGATGCGCGGAAACGGCCGATCAGATTGCGCCCATTGCTGCGAGCTCATGGTGTCTTTCAACGATTGCAGCGTGAGCATCTCAAAAGCCACCAGGGATAAGGCGTAGTTATCACTGCTTGCGGTAGGTTGGCTATGCTCAGGTCCGCCTGGGCCATGTGTTCCTCCGGGGAGAAGCTCCGGTGCCCAATATCTCTCAGTACCAATCATCATGGACAGGCTCGTCAAACGGGTTTCCTCCGCGGCCAAGCTAATACCAAAGTCGGTCAGGAGTGACCGTGACTCACTCGCAGTGGAATCCGGGACCAAGATATTGGCTGGCTTGATGTCACGGTGAACAATCGGCGGATCCATCCTCATATGAAGAAAGTCCAAAGCTGCGGCAATCGGGCGTAAGAGCTCGACAGTCTCGGCGACTGTAAACCTATTGCCCCACTCACGCCGTTCACGGATCAATACCCCAAGGTTGTCGCCCTGGATATAGTCCATAACAAAGTAAGGATCTCCATCTTCACTGACGTCAGCAAAATGAATCTTGACCACTGCAGAGTGGCTAATCCTTCCAAGTGTCACCATTTCAGCGCGGAACCTAGCCAGCCCAGATTCTTCATCGAGAAGCTCAGTTGCCAGCTGCTTAACAGCGACATACCTCTGCAGCCTGGGATCGAAGGCACGGTACACCACGCCCATGCCGCCACGGCCCACTTCCGTCACGGAAGTAAAGCCATGGCGTTCTTCGAGCGCCGAGATGAAACTTTGCGAATTACTAACCATAGGAAATAGCGTTATCCACGGCTGAAGTTAGAGAGAATCCACTTATTGTCATCCTTGACCACGGACAACGTGCTGTCGCCGTACTCACCGTCGCCGATGATTGGCACGAGGAAGTACTCGTTGGATGGGTCAATGTCGGCGTCACCACTTCCCGTCATTGCAGAAAGCACGGAGGAAGACAGTAGGTCACTAGCAGCCTCATCTACAGACTCTTCATCGGCATATTCCTCTACGAAGTCTTGGGTGCTGTTATCCACCGAACGGAAGTACTCAGTCAAGGAGATTGGAGTTCCAGCGGTCAATTCATTTTCACCAAAGAAGGAATCCATGCCGGTGTACCTTCCGTCATTGCTGATATCCAGGTAGTCCAGCATGCCGTTACGGTTTGAGGCATCGGTGTTTTCAATGATCCAATCGCGGGTTTCTTCTTCCCCACGAAGCTCGAGGAAAGAGTTGGCGAACTCTTCTGCTCCCTTATAGTCAACGCCCGAGGCACCGGGGCGGCCACCTCCTCCCAGCATTGAACCAACCAGGCCAACAATGACGCCACCAGCAATGAAAGCGGCAACTGCGGTGATGATGATTGCTGTGCGAGAAGACTTCTTATACTCAGCTTGCACGTCGCGTGCTTTGTCGGTCGCACCTGCTGCCGCGGAGTTGAAAGTGCTCTTTACTGCCGCAATCTTCTCCGGTGGAATCTGCGCATTGAATCCACGTCCGCGGGAATCGCTCTGGTTCTGGTTATTCGACGGATTGGAGGCAAGCTTTCGAATATTAGCCACGGTGATCTCAGGGGAAGAAGGATCCGCTAGGCGGGAATCGTATTGTTCCCGCTTCTGCTCATCACCGAGGATCTTCTTAGCTAGTTCAATTTCCTCAGCGCCACCCAAGTTGTCTAGTTTGCCTTGTTGCAGGAGGGAATCCAGTTCTGCAACCAAGTCTGCAGAAGATGCATTGCTGTCAAGGTTGAGGGACTTGTAGAGGTCATAGTGCGCCATTGTGACACCTTTCGTGAGGGAGGGAATAGGTTTTAATTTCGCTTTACATTCTGGCATTGGCCACCGGAATGTACATAGTGGTTTAGGGCAAAGTGGGGAATGCTCCCTGCGCTTACCGACGCGCCTGGCGTGCCGCATAATGCGCAAGGAAGTTTTTATAGGGCTTGTACACCTCCTCCCCGTCTTGGGCTAAACGCTGGCAGAGGCGTTCAATCTTCTGATTGGTTTTCTTCTCTGTCCAGCCCAGCTGAGCAGACAATTCCCTGACAGTGGGAATATCACCATCATGTGCCCCAGGGTTGTGTATCAATGGTGCCGCCAGAGCTTCCATCAAGATTCGCTGCTCCTCATTGGGAACATGACGGGCGTTGGTAACGTCACCATCGGCAGCACTGAATCTGGAGGGACGGGCGATTCCGGTAGAAGGGATATCAATATGTATTTCATACTGTCGTTCTGGAGTACTGAAGGTAATGGCGCTTGGCCCCGCAGGCATGGCTGTTACCCCGCCCGGGCCTAAATGAATACGTGTGAGCGAACGTGAACCCCGCGGCTCAATATCTAGAGGAATGTGACGACCTCGGTTGGCGATCATCCAGCCCACGCCGCCATACCAAAACTGGATCAGATTTCGGTGCAGGAAAGCATCATCAGTACCGATTGGGAAGGTTCCGGCACGTCCGATGACGGCTTCCTGGCCTGCTTCCAGAATGACGCGGTTACCCAGTAGATCATCAATCCGAAGCGGAGGGATTTGGGGTTCTGAAGTCACAGCTGATACCTCATGGTGGAAAAGGGTTGATAGGGGTTTATATCTTCTAACAATTATTGGCGGGTATTTCGGGAAGCGCACCTTGTATATGAGAAATCAGCGCATTTGCCATCGATTGGGCTTCACCAAAATCGCCTGACCCTGGTCTGACGCTAATCGCCAGCGCCCGGGTTTGCCCAGTGGAGGGATCTGTAAATACTCCAAATTGGCGGGCACTATAGGCCCCATTAGGTTCAGGTCCCCAACCACCTTTGAATTGTGCCCCAGTTAATTGACCAATTCCCCACGATTGGCTGGGGTCCACCATTGCCATATCCTGCAGCACTGGATCGCTGCCGGCAATGCATCCTAGATTGGCTGCAAAACGTGCTTGATCACTTGTTGACCACATGGTCTGACCAAACGAGCTAAACCCGTCCCGTGTCACCACCGTGTTGACCGGAATACCGACTCCGCCTTCAGATAACACGGAACTGGTGGCAGCACCTGCAGAAGCTGGATCGCCCAACGATGCCCACAATGCTTCTGCCGCAGCATTATCTGACCGTTGAATCGCTGCTGTTACGTTGTCAGTTTGGGAAGGATCCTGCCGCAATGCAGCGATTGCAATAGGAACCTTGATGGTGGACCAAGCGGCATACGCAGTCATGTCACCAGCCGATATCTCACTGGTTCCATCAGAGAAGGCAATCCCCGCTGTTCCACCATATAAGCCAACGGTTTGCTCAACCGCTGCTTGCAATTGCTCTTCGACACTTCCCGAGTCCTCGCTTGGAGCAGCGCTAGCCGATGGTTCCTCCACCTCCTGCTCACTATGCACAGGAGGCTCCGTTGTGATTTGGCTGGTGTGCGTCACCGTTGTGGTTTCGCCATTGGAGTCCTCAGATGCTTCCAGGGTGCATCCCGAAAGTACAAGGGAAAACGCTAAAGTCCCAGCCAAAGCCAAGCCTTGAACCCTTGAGCGAAACTCACCGGTCATGAGATATAAACCACCGCATTATTACCACCAGTGCAGGTGACGAAGCTACCGTTATCATCGCAGTCCAAAGTGTATGACAGCTGTGTTACGGGGCTATATGCGCTAATGGTGCCGGACGTGCGACCAGATTCATTGTGGAAATCTACGTACGCCATGCGTACCCGCTCAGCGAATGCCTCACTGGTGACATTGCTGCCGGTATAAGCATTATCGAATGAGCCATGTGGGCCACCAGAGCGAGCCGAAGAGTTTGCCGCAGAGGCGCCACCAGGCAAAGAAACACGAGTCGGGCGAGATTCTTCCTCTTCTTCCCCTTCTTCCTCTTCTTCCCCTTCTTCCTCGTCTTCTTCCACTGATTTCGCTGCTACTGATTCTTCTGCCTCGGCATCATCCTCGGGTGCAGAATCTTCTTCGGCTGGAACAGCAACTACTTCAGTGACAATAACTGGGTCTTCTTCATCAGATCCCAGGTTGATTAAGCCGGTTTGGGTGGCGATAACTCCACCACCGACCACCAAAGCAACCAGAGCCAACAGAATCACAATGGGAAGTAACCATCCACGCTTGCGCTTAGTCTGTGTTTGAGTCGTTGCTTGAGTTGCTACGGGTGCGTCATGATAAGCGGATTGGTCAGTCGTTCCAAAATCCTGACTTTCATCCCAAGGGTTAGGTTCAGCGAACTGATGACCGTCATTGACAGGAGGAAAAGATACTGTTTCCGGATTAGATGCCCAAGGGTTAGGCTCATTTCCCTGAGCTGGGTCCGAGTCATTGCGCCAAGGGTTCTTCTCGGTCATCACATTATCCTTCTATTAATATGCCAGTTCCTTTGAAGGATTCTGGCACACAACCTGCAGCAAACTCACCCTCAATTACTATAGTGGGGAATCTTCCCCATACAACCATAAAGTCCATATCTTTATTCAGCTTGCCGCCAATGCCCCCACGAGCTAGTGACCGGTAATAATAGTTCAATGGCAAACATAATGAACTAAAAATCAGTAAACGCGTGCAGCGCGCGCAATAAAAAGACTATCCAGATCGCCGAACGTATTAACACCCTTTATCCCCGGTAGATGCACGTATTCAGGCAGCCACCCCGTTCCTTCGCTGCAAGTCCACATACAGCTGAGCCCAAGAGCTCAGGGCCTTATCGAGTCAAGAGTTCACTAGAGCAATACAAAACTCGACATGGAGGCGCTTATAACTTGGGAACTTTCGTGCACACGCTTCCGGGGTCAACCACCCAAGATTTGTGGATTAGTGCTCGAGCAGATTCAGCATCTCGCGGCGCAGCTCCGCGGTGCAAGTTTCTACATCTGGGTCTTCGCTGACGTCATGGCGTGGGCGTGGCAGATCCACATCGATATCAGCGATGATGGTGGCTTCAGGACTCTTGGACATGACCAGCACGCGATCGGAGAGCAAGATTGCTTCATCGACATCGTGGGTGACCATGACAACGGTACGGCGCGAGGCTTCCCAAATGCCCAGCAGCTGCAGCTGCAGTTCACGACGGGTGAGCGCATCCAGCGCACCAAAAGGTTCATCAAGCAGCAAGATTGGTGGATCGATAGCGAATGCACGTGCAAGACCCACGCGCTGTTGCATGCCGCCGGAAAGGCGGGCGGGGCGGCGCTCGGCGGCATCGGCAAGCCCTACTTGCTCCAAGTGCTGAGCGGTGATGTCCGCACGTTCCTTCTTGCTCAACTCCGGGCGCGCAGAGCTCAGGCCGAAATCAATATTGCCGCGCGCAGTCATCCACGGCAGCAACGCGTGATCCTGGAAAACCATGCCGCGGTCAGGCCCTGGTCCGGTAATCTTCTGCTCGCCCGCGCGCACGGTACCCGTGGATGGCTCAGCAAGACCCGCGATCATCTTCAAAATGGTGGACTTGCCACAACCAGATGGCCCCAGCAAAGAGACAAACTCGCCGTCTTTAATGGTGACGCTGGTATCACCAATAATCGTGGTGGAACCATAGGACTTGGTAATTGCATCCAATTCAACAGAGGCGAGTGATTTAGTCATAGCGAACTACTTTCTGCAATGCGCCAATTAGATGGTCAAGAATGAGTCCAGCGATACCGATGATGAAAATCGCGACAACAATAGCGTCAATATCCAAACGGTTCCACGCATTCCACACAAAGAAGCCCACGCCGCGGCCACCGATGAGCATCTCTGCAGCGACAATTACCAACCACGCAGTGGACAAAGATAAGCGCAGGCCAGTGATGATGCCAGGCAAGGATGCTGGCAACCAGATGTAGATGATGCGTGACCACCATGGCGTGCCGATGGTATCCGCCAGATTGATATACGTCGGATTCACGTTGCGCACTGCATCAATGGTGTTGACCAGAATGGGCCAGAGCGCCGAGAGCAAGATGACGAAAACGGCGGTGTTCTCCGCGTCTTTGAGCAGCGCCAAGCCTAAAGGCAACCATGCAAGCGGAGACACGGGGCGCAGAATCTGTACCACCGGGTCGACTGCCCAGCGCAGCGTGGTACTGCGCCCCAGAATAAAGCCCAGAGGCAACGCGATTAAAGCTGCCAGCAGGAAGCCGAAAAGCACGCGCCGCAAACTGGCCATCAAATGCCAGAAGATACCAACGCTGGCGGGGCCATCCTGATAGAACGGATTGGAGAGAATCTCCACCGCACGCTGGAAAGTATTCGCTGGTGTGGGCGCGATGTCACTAATCCACCCGGCATTGGCGGCATATTGCCACACCCCGATGGTGAGAATGAACATGACAACGCCCAAGATGACAGCGTTAATGGGTTTTGGTTTAGTGCTCACCGAAATATCACCGTATCCGTGTGGTCGTATCCTGCTGTTGGGGCGAGCGGATCAAACTCCGCACCGTTGATTTCTAAAGCCCCATCAGTTACTGAAAGTCCTGGTACCAGTACGCTTTGCGCTGCCTCAATGATGCGGTCATCATCCATCGTCAGCGTGTCACCGCCCAAGCCCCAACGGGCGATTTGCGCGGCCATCCATACAATCGCCGCCGGGTCCGTGGGGTCACCGAAGGACATGCGGTCCAAATCGGTGTGGGTATTGCCGTGCCAGTCTTGGTACACACCAGAAAATGGTCCATCAAGCAATTCCGCTGGCTGGTTGAGGTATTTTTCCTGCGCCAGGGTGCGTGCGGAAGTCTCGAAGTGCGCAGGCGTACTCAGAATGTTTGCGGCTTCCTCAAGTGCTGCAACTACGCCTTGCGCCTGAGCCCCGTGTTCTGCTTTCCACTCCTTTGCCATGGCCACCGAACAGCAAGGATGCTTATCCCACAACTGCTTGGTTTGCAGCCAAATCCTGCCTGAACCACTCTGAATAGCGCGTTCATTGAAAGGCTCTGGCCCAATAAAACCATCAATGCCTTCCACGGAAAGCTGCGCCACCATGTCCGCTGGGCGCAGCAAGCGCAGCTCCACATCAGCAACTGGGTCGACGCCATTGGCCGCTAAATAGTCTCGCAACAACAATGCGTGCACGGAGTATTCAAAGGGAATACCTAACACCATGCCCTTGAAGTCCTGCGCAGATTGCACCGAACCATAGTGTTTGTCTGCCAAGGTAATGGCTTGACCATTGGTGTTCTGCGTAAAGGAGAGCTCCGTTGGGCGCGCGGCGTTGGTGACACCAGAATCAATCGCAACGGTCATGGGCGAAAGCATGTGTGCGACATCGAGCTGCTCCGTCGCATATGCCGTCCATAGATCTGCCCAGCCGGAGAATTTCTTCAACACGACATTAACTCCGTGTTTTTCAAATAATCCCAGGGCATCCGCTATCGCAATTGGTGCGGAACAAGCAATAGGCACATACCCAATGGTCAACGGCGTGTTATCTGCAGGTCCGCCCTTGCTTGCCGATGTCCCGCAACCCACCATTCCAGCAACCGCCCCACCGACGGTCGCTAATGCGCCCAATTGCAAAAAGCGCCTGCGGTCCAGGCGGTTTAAGCGATGGGATAGATGTTCATGTGGCACTATTTCTGCAACTTTCACTCGGGCCGAAAATTAGTAGACCGAGCATTCAACTCTAAGTAGACTGACCTGTCTTTTAAATCCGACACCTAGTGAGAGTAGTGAATTAATTCAGCGGTGTCCACACCCCACCGCCGCTGCCCACTTTCACCACCCGAAATCGCACCAAAGGAGAATCTTTCTTCGTGAATAATAACCCCCTCGACGACCTCGCCCTAAGCGTCGAGCCCCTTAATGAAGTCCGCAATATCGCGTACCCGCTGGCGAGCAACTTCTGGGGTGGAGATGCGGTGGCGGGAAACATACTCCGCGACAACAACGTCACCCGCCCCGTCAGCAATACTTCGAGTCACGGAATTGTCCACAACTTCATCTTGAAGCGCAATCTGAAGGTACGTCTTGGGCCAGGTGTTGCTAGCAGGAATGACAGCCTCACCACGGAGATCCTCCGGAAGTCCGTCCAAGGCCGCAAAGTCGGGGTAAGTGAGAATCAGTGCATCGGCGGCATCGGCAAGCAATGTGCCCAAAGCGCCACCCGATGAATAACCCCACACGATAATGCGCTGCGCTCCTTGGCTATGGGCAAAATTTATCGCCTCCTGACCAGCCGCAACCATGTCAATGACGGCATGCGCTGGGGCGAGCGGGTAGTCAACGTCCAGCGCAGTGACCCCAGCGAGGTTCGCCGCGGCCGCAACCTCAGGCTGCCATTGCATTTCCAATGCCGCGCCCGAACCGCGCCACCAGCCGCCGGAGTGAAAAGTGATTATCCACGTGGATGCGGACTCTGAATTGGCAGGAGTGAACTGCGTCAACCCTGGCCGTGGAGTGCTGACATCGATGCCATCGGTAAAAGCGACGCCGGGCATCGCATGGTCAACTGCGGTGCCAAGCACCATCATCGCCGATTGCGTGATGCGGTCGGTGAGCTTGGCACTGTAATTATCGGCAGGCACGGGATCGCCTGCGCCGCCTTTCCACGGCGGCGTGAAATCCGGCAGAGGAAAATGCGCCTCTATATGGGAATACAGCTGCTCCAACTGATCTTCTTGGCTCATCTTGTGGTCATATCCGCCGATATGCCATTCCTGATTTTCGCCATCATTCGCCTTATCCGTCATGTTCCCAAGGCTACGCGAAGCCGTCATCGACGCAACGCTCACCATAGTGGTAGTTATTAATTCGTTACTATGTTCGACTGGACGGGGTAATATGTCGAGAATAGGATTGTATTTAGAAAATTAGTTCGAGAGAATTGGCATCATCATGGACAATTGTTTCTATGCAGTTAATAGCCCCACTAACCCATTAGCTCAGCTATATACATCCGCCCGCAGTCAGGAATACGAGACCTGGCTCAAACTAATTCCCGACTCGGAAGCAGATTATGAGTTACTCAGCGAGGATTACGCCCACAGCGTTGGAGAATCCTCAGACAAGGTAATAAAAACACTCCTGGCCTTACAAAGATTAACCACCGAACTTCCCCAACTTTATGACGCAATTACCACACACTGGCACTTAGATTTCCCACGAATCATCGCGATAGACGGCGCCCTTTCTAAGCTCGGCCCGAACCCCGACCCAATAGTGATGACTGAGCTTGACACCAAAATTACCCGCTACCTCACTCCGCGGTCATCAAATCAGTTACTTCCCTCCCCCAGCCACATTGCCCAACGTGTTCGGCAAATGGTGCACGAATACGACGAACGCGTCAGCGTTAAAGATCCACGCCCTAAACGGCGAGTGGTCAAGACTAAAGAATCTGATAACTCTTCATCACTGACTATCGAAGCACCACATGAAGAGATTGAAGCAGCTAATGAATGCGTCAAAGCTACAGCCAAAGAGCATGGAATCTCGCGTGCCGATGCCATCTTGAAAATCCTCACCGGCGACATCCCCGCCCGCCTTGTCACCACCACGCTGGCGATGTTTACAGCCAAGGACATCGATAATGCACCTGCGTTCCTCCAAGGAGTTGGCTGGGTAGGGCCAGAAACCGTGGAAAGACTTAAAGAGGGCGCGAAGGTCAGCGACATGGATGATGCCGCCACCGCGGTAACCGATTCCTACCGTCCGACCGAGGCAATCCGCTTGTTCGTGGAAGGCCGTGATGGCACTTGCCGCTGGCCAGGATGCTCAGTACCGGCTGAAAATTGCCAACTGGACCACCGGCATAATTTTGATGAAGGTGGACCAACCTCAGCATCGAATCTATTTTGCTTGTGCCAGCACCACCACAACATCAAGACGGACACAAGGGCGATGTATATCGTAGACCCCATCTCCGACGTGTCTTACTGGCTATTTGAAAACGGCACGTGGGTCGCGGATGACGCCGAAGACGGCCCCATCGGCAAGGGATCCAAAAAGTGGCTGCAGAACTTTGGCCAAAAAGTAGATGGGCGTCGCCGGAACTCGCAGGAACGCGCGCATGAACAAACGGAACAGATTGAGGACTGGTACAAAGAACGCGATGAGGAAGACCGTCGCCGTCAAGAAACCCAGGACGTCATGGATGATTTATGGGTTGATGATGTGAAACTTGCCCAAGCCTGGCTCCAGGAAGGCGACTTCTCCAAACCTTTCCCCTTACTGATGAGCCCGAATGTATTCATGCTTGTCGAAGCCGCTCGGCGCATGGGTCTGGACTTCACTGCATCCGATGACATTGACGGCTGGGTACGGGTCCATAAAAAGATAGCCGCAGCGGAAGAGGAAGAACTCGCCCGCCGTATCCAACAAGTGGCAGACGAGTTTCACAACTTACTTCCCGAAGACCAGGTTGAAGAATTCAAACGCAAAGCAGCCCACGCATGCAAGCAACCGCACGACTGGAAGCGTTCTTGGCAGCCCAACAATCAAGAAGCGGACAGCAACGAAGCTCCGCCCTTCTAGTTGGGTAGTTGGTTCACCTTCCTAACATTCAGTGAAAAAGCGAAATCCACTCCAAGGGCGGTGCTATCGCCTACCTAATCAGAAAGTTGGTTTATCTCCCTAACATTCCGCGAAAAAGCGAAATGTGGCGGACTACCAGATTGTGACGCGATCTTTCTCTTCAACGAACATTGGACCGTCTTCAGCGACGTCGAATGCTTCGTAGAACTCAGAGATATTTGCAGCGATGAGGTTGCAGCGGAACTCAGCTGGTGAGTGCGGGTCAATAGCCAGATACTGGGCTGCCATCTGCGGACGGATGGCAGTGCGCCACACGCGTGCCCACGCCAGGAAGAGGCGCTGCAGGCCAGTGAATTCGCCGGCGGCGAGTTCCTCGGAGCCATCTTCGACCTCAAACTTGGCTCTCTGGCCGTTGAGTTCCAGCCCCTTATCTTCGCAGTACATGCGGTAGGCCACCACGGAAATGCCCAGGCCGCCCAAGTCGCCGATGTTCTCACCCAGGGTGAATTCACCATTCACACCAGTAGATTCAATGCCGGCGCCCTTAAGCACCGATGGGACTTCGCCATCGAATTGCTTGACCAACTTGGAGGTCAGCTCCTCAAATGCGGTGCGGTCAGCATCCGACCACCAGGAATTCAGGTTGCCTTCGCCATCATATTGCGAGCCTTGGTCATCGAATCCGTGGCCGATCTCGTGGCCAATGACTGCACCAATGGCGCCGAAGTTCTCAGCGGCATCTGCTTCTGGATTATAGAAAGGAGGACGCAAGATAGCTGCTGGGAAAGTGATGTCATTGACCACTGGATTGTAGAAAGCATTCACGGTCTGCGGAGTGGAGAACCACTCATCACGATCGGTTGGCTTGCCAATCTTATTGAGTTCATAATCGTGCAGCCAGGCATTGCCCTGACGGACATTTTCCACCAAATCAGCACCGGCAGAAGAAAATTCCAGGCCAGAGTAATCACGCCAGGTATCAGGGAAACCAATCTTTGCCTTGAACTTGCCCAGCTTCTCCAGCGCACGCTCGCGGGTTTCTGGGGTCATCCAGGCCAGGTCAGAGATGCGCTCGCGGTAGGCACGAACCAGGTATTCCACCAGTTCATCCATCTCTGCCTTGGACGATGCCGGGAAGTGACGTTCAACGAAGATTTTGCCGATTTCCTGGCCGACCATGGATTCAGCCAGACCCAGTGCACGCTTCCAGCGGTCACGCTGCTGGGTCGCACCGGTGAGCTTGGTGCCATAGAACTCAAAGTTCTTCTTTCCGACTTCCTCAGGCAAGACACCCGCGCGGGCGCGCAGGATGGCCCAGGTGGCCCACAGCTGCCAATCGGCAAGCAATGGCTCCGTCAGCAGGTCTTCTAGGTGCTCTTGATATGACGGCATCATGTTAACGACGCGGTGCGAAGGCAGGCCGCCACCGGTCAGGATGGTGCGAACAACACCAGGCAGCTGGTCAAACTCGGTGGGGTTATAGGTCTTGACCGCATCACGGGTAGCAACAACATCCCAGTGACCAGCAGCGATCTTCTTTTCCAGATTCACGATGCGCTCAGCGGCAACCTTGGCGCCCAAGCCGAAAAGGCGTGCTTCATCCAAAAAGCCCAACATCTCTTCCACGTGGGTTTGGTATGCCGCCAGGGTCTCCGCGTGGGCTTCCTCGCGGTAGTAGGCCTCATCAGGAAGGCCCAAGCCCGACTGGATGATATACGGAATTGATTCCTCGGAACCAGAGTCCTTCTCTACCCAGAAAGTTACTGGCGAGCCCACGCCTTGGCGTTCCAGCTCACCCAGCACGGTTGCGAATTCCTCCATGCTGCCGACCGCAAGGCGGTCCAAGTCTACATCGATGGGCGCCATGCCTGCGGCATTAATGCCGTCAGTATCCATATAGGAGTTATATAAGGTACCCGCGCGGCCGGTGTCTTCTTTCACGATCTCATGAGACAACACTTCGGCTTCATCCCGCAGGCCATGGAAAGTTCCATCCACACCGCGGTCATCTGGGATAACGTGGGTTTCTAACCAAGGACCATTAACAAATTGGTACAAATCATTCAGTTTCGCCATACCGCCCACACTAGGCGAAAACCTCCTCGGCGGGCACAGATTCAGCATTTTTAAGGGTGCATTTCAGCTTCCTCAAACCATCATTTATTTCTCTAGCAAAACTACTGATTTAACATTCGATGGGACTTTCCCATGAAAATATATTATGTTGATTTAATTAGTCTTTATCGGATCGGAGTATTTTATGGTTGCTGACCTACCCTGGCTCACCATTTTGCCGCCCTTAGTAGCAATTTTCATGGTGATCGCTACCCGAAAGGTGCTCATCTCACTCTTCGCAGGTGTGCTCTTAAGTATCTTGCTGATCACAAATTTCCACCCTCTTGATTCCCTCGTGCTGTTATTTAATAGCGTCTTGGAATTGTTCTGGGTGGATGGTGCCATCAATTGGTACAACATCCTGATTTTGACCTTCTTGCTGGAGCTAGGCGCCATCACCGCGATTGTCCTCATGGCGGGTGGCACCACGGCCTTTTCCAATTGGGCGCGCAGGCGCGTCAAGAATCGACGCGACTCGCAGGTGCTCACTGCCATTTTGGGCATGGTCATTTTCATTGATGACTATTTCAATGCTTTGGCCGTGGGCCAGATTTCACGCCCGATTTCCGATCAGCAGAAGGTGTCACGCGCGAAGCTGGCCTACCTGGTTGATTCCAGTTCCGCACCGACCGTGGTGCTAGTTCCTATTTCTAGTTGGGGAGCATCCATCATTGGCATCATGGCGCCAATCATCGCCGCATCCGCACTAACCATGAGTGAAATGGAAGTCTTCCTACGCTCAGCCGCAATGAATTTCTACGCGATTGCAGCAATTATCCTGCTGTGGATTGTTGTGTTGTGGCAGATTGATTTCGGTCCGATGCGCAAAGAAGAACAGCGTGCGGCGCTCGGCCACGGCGTTATGGCCGAGGGAGATGACGCGCCAGGGCAGCTTACCGATGACCTGCCGAAGCACGAGTCGGGCAGCATCAAGGCGCTCATCGTGCCTTTCGCAGTTCTTGTTATTGGTGTCATCGGCGGCATGTATGTCACTGGTGCGATGGCGGCGGAGTCGTGGTCCATCCTGGATGCCATGGCGAATGCTGATGTGGCACTGACATTGAATATCGGCGGAATTGCTAGTCTGTTCGTCGCGCTTGCCTATTGCTTCGCGTACACGAAGCAGAATCCTAAATTCGATAATGGCGTCATTGCGCGTGGTTCAGTAGATGGCGCAAAATCTATGCTGCCAGCGATTTATATCCTGCTGCTCGCGTGGATGCTGGGTTCATTGATTGGCCAGCTCGGTACCGGTGAGTACCTCGCGGGCATGGTCACCAGTTTCAATGTGTCCCCATTGTGGCTGATTCCTCTGCTCTTCCTCGTTGCCGCTGCCATGGCTTTTGCTACCGGTACCTCCTGGGGTTCTTTCGGTATTCTCTTGCCGCTGGCGGGTGAAATCATGAACTCTGCAGCACCTGATGGAACCCTACTCATTCCGGCATTCGGCGCGGCCCTAGCCGGTGCGGTATGGGGTGACCACTCCTCCCCTATTTCGGATACCACGATTTTGTCCAGTACCGGTGCGGGCTGTTCCGTGGCCACCCACGTCAATACGCAGCTGCCTTATGCGCTGGTGGGCGCGATTGCTGCGTTGGCGGGTTATCTCCTGTTGGCCGTTACGTCCTCCGCAATTATTGGTTTCTTCAGCATGCTGGTTGCGCTGATCCTCGTGACCGTCCTGCTCAAATCGCTGAATAAGAGAACGGTCGCTGAGGCAGCTGCCGAAGTCTAGAATCCGTGGAGTTGTACTCTGGTATCCATGCCAACTTACCGACTCCAACCGGCACGATCAGGTAAATACTTCCTCATGTTGTGCGCTGCGCTAGTCATCGCTACCGCAGCGCCTTCGGTGGTTTTATCGGTTCTGTCCCAAGGCCCTAAAGCGACAGAGCCTTTGACATTTCAGTCTCTTCATTCCGATTGGGCAGTACCTGTTAACGGCGTGGAGTGTGAGTGGGATCCAGACGGCACGATGCCACAAGCGCATCTGTGCGGTGATGTTTCGGTGCAGATGAATTCGGTGAAAGACGTAGAAGATTCCGATAATTCCTTGCGCCGTGCAGTGCTATCAGGGCTCATGGTTTCAGCCGAGCATGATGTCATCATGGATGCTGGAGACGCCTCGATGATGGTGCTTCCAAATTACAGCGTGATTGCGATGAGCCTCCGTAATGGTAGTGAGGAGTTCCAGATCCTGCTACACGGCCATCCCGATGATCTCATCCCACTTGCTCAACAGACGTGGGATGCCATCTCTGATGAACCAATGCCGATTGATTTGAAAGGAACCTTGGACTTCTCACCGTCGCAGATTCCACAACCCGGTATGCCAGTCTATGCAGCTTTGGAGGAGACACAGGCATGAGTCGACTATTTCACGTGCTGACAATCATCTCCATGGTGATTGGCACTATTGGTGCACTCGGAATGTATATCTCTGCCCTGGTTACCTCATTCGGCCTGGGCTTATTGGGCACATTGTTATCCGCTGTATATTTCGCCATCTTCATTTATCTTTTCTCGCGCTTGCCATTTTGGCCACGCAAACGTGCTGGCGAGTCTCGAACCTGGCTCTATGCCGCTCTGCTGTGGGGTGGCGGCGTCTCCGTCATCATGACGCTTCCTATGGGTCTCCCGCTCATGGAGATTTTCGCCTATACGGAGTCGCGCGCATCCGTTGCGTCGTGGGGTGGCGCCTACCCAGAAGAAATCGTTAAGGCACTGGGCGTGCTCGTTATCTGTTTGGCGTTTACGCAGCTCTCGCGTCCATGGCACGCGATGATCGTGGGCGGCATGATCGGGTTGGGATTCGAGGTCATTGAAAATGTCCTCTACGGCGCAGTCGGCGCGCAGATGCACCAAGACTCCGATTGGGCGGGGTTCTGGGAAACCTGGGGCTTGCGTGTTCTCGCAGGTCCCGGCCTGCACGTGATGTGCACGGCGATCGCTGGTTGGGGTATTGGCTGGGCGCTCTTTGCTGCCCACAAGTCCCGCATGTGGCGCTTAGGCACCGCATTCGGGTGGTGGTTGGTGGCATTCGCCATTCACTGGGCGTGGAACTACGACCTGGTGGATAACACCCCAATGGTCATCAAAATCATCATCATCATGATCGTGATGTACTACGTCTTTGCACGCATCTGCCTGCGCAGCAACGCCTTATACAAGGCGGACCTGGGGCAAAGCTATATCCCCAGGCCATTACCTACTGCTGAGGAAACTCCACGTCCAGTCCCAGTAGGTCATCGCCTTCCGTTGGGTCCTGCTCAGGAGCATCCTCAACCTCAGTCAAAGTAATGGTCGCGCCAGTGGAATCTGCGACCAGGGCCATCAGGCCAAAGGTGGATAGCCATGGCTCGCGGATGACCTCGCCGCCGCATTCCACGGCAGCCTTGATGGCCTCATCCATGTTGCGCACGCCCAGGTAGGTCTGCCAGAAACCACCCACCTGTGGTGGGAACTTATCCTTCGCATTCCAGATACCAGCAAAAGCTGCACCTTCTTCTTCAGCTGTGGCGTACTCTTCCCCAGCCTTATGAATTTCCCAGTTAAATAGCTCGCCATAGAAATCCAGTGATTCGGTAAAGCCCTTGGTGGCGGTCAGCTCATGCCACACGGGCAGGCCTGGTTCGCCAGCTGCGACGAATTGCTCGGTGTTCGCTGGTTCGATGAGGCCGAAGAGGGCACCGGCGGCATCGGTAAGCAATGCCATCTGACCTAATTCAACCTGCTGCGGGCCTGACAAGACCTTGCCGCCGAGTTCTTCCGCACGCTGGCATTCCTTCTCCAAGTTGCCTGCGCGGAAGTAAGTCACCCAGGTATCCGGCATGGTGGAGTCCGCTGGCTGTGGAATAAAACCGCCGATGGGAAGGCCCTGCATACGACCAATGCGGTACTCATCTGTCTCCGCGGTAACTTCCCAGTCCAAGACCTTGCGGTAGAACTCCGCGGACTTCTCGGCATCAGAGGTGGTGAGATCAATCCAGTAGGGCATGCCTACTTCAGACATAAATGCGGGCATGGTTTAGAGGTTCCTCCACTTTTCAGGATCAAAATCATCATCGGCGGTAGCTTCATCGAAGTAGTCATCATCATCGTCTTCACTAACCACAGCGCAGGCGGTTCCGACACACACCCGGTCGCCAGGATGAAGTGTCGCGCCGCGGCGGGTATCTACTTCACCATTGACGGTGACAGCACCTTCAGCAATCGCTGCTTTGGCCTCCCCACCTGTGGCAACGAGGCTGGCCAACTTAACAAATTGGCCCAGCTTGATGGACTCACCCGAAATCGGTACTTCGATGTCACTCATAGGCACCTAGTTTACAGCTGACTGACATATTCACAGCTTCGGGCGCAAACTCGATTATCGTGGGCACTACGCACACGACCACATCGCAGAAATGGTAATTCCATCATGCATGCTTCTTCACCAATTCATCGAGATAGAAACATCACGTTTCATCGCCGGACCAATGGGCTAATGCTCTTTATCTTCGCTGCATTTACCGCTATTTTCGGCGCGACGGGTCTCTTCTTATTGTTTATGTTCAGCGTCGTAGGGCTGGCTGATGAGGGCATTATTTTCCTGCCAATAGCGTTTATCGCTTTCGCCGCAATCTTTGGCGCTTTCGGGTTCTTATTCCGCGTCACCATTGAAGTCAGCCCCAATGAGGTGGTGATTTCGGCGCTGCGCGGGCTGAATAAGCTGCGAATTCCAATGGACGATGTCCTCGCTGCCAATCAAGGCCCAACCACGGGCCTAGCCGCCGGCGTTGGAACACGCGAATACCGCGGAATGGAACATTGCTACATCGCTGGCGGGCCGACGGTGCAAATCGATTATGTGGATAAGAAAGGCTACGGCGAATCAATGCTCGCTTCTGCCAAAGAACCCGAGAAGGTCGTTACCGCAATCAGGCGCGCGATGGATGGAAGGCTTTAGGTTTCTTGTTCTTTATCCAAGTTAAGCAGGTCCCGGTGGTCTAGTCCGCATATATCCATGCGGACTTTCTTGCCGCGTAGTTGGATGCCTTCTTCTTCCCAGTGGCTTTTCGCGCGATCGAAATCATGCGAGGTGCCATCGGATTTAATGACCCGCCACCAACTGACCTGCGAACCCCACTGACGCATGATAGCGCCAACTTGGCGTGCGGTGGCATCGGCAGCCTTGCCTACTTCCCCATACGTGGATACGTTACCCGGCGGGATGAGCCCGGCTATATGTAAAACGCGCCTGGCTACATCAGATAGCTCAGGCGCATTAGTGGAATCTGTCATTACTGCTGGGGCTTGAGCTTGACCGCGGTGCCCATTGCAGTCACCATCAGCATGTCATTGGACGCGCCCATTGGAGAATAATCAAAAGAGATGCCAACCACGGCATCAGCGCCGACTTCCTGGCCGCGGTTCCACAATTCATTCAATGCGGATTCACGCGCACGGACGGCTTCTTCTTCATAGCCAGCGGAGCGGCCACCGGTAAAAGAGCGGAAAGATGCGCCGATGTCTTTGAGGAAGTTAATACCAGTGACTGTTTCACCCGCGATGATACGGATATAGGTCTCAATCTCGCGGCCCTCAACGGAGTGCGTGGTTGTGAAAATCATGGTGCCTATCCTACAAGCTTAAAGACTAGAACAACTGGATAATTCCTTCATAGACCATAACGATTCCCAGCAAAATAAAGATGACACCAGCCGCGATATCAATCCACGGTGAGTATTTTGCCAGCCAGGTGGAGAAGGACCGAACAATTAGCGTGACGATGCTAAACCACGCCGCGGACAGCACCAGCAACAAGATGCCGATGCCGAAAGTCCACGCGTTGGACATCTCAGGGCGAATAAATTGCGCGAAGACAGCACCGAAGAACACCACGGCCTTCGGGTTAGAAAGGTTGGTGTATAGCCCAAAACGGAAGGAACGGGACGCCGTGAGTTCCGGCAACTTTGATTCTTTATGTGATGCCGGTGGTTCGGCTTTGGGCTCTGAGTCCTCGGTGGCCACGACGTGCGCGGGTTGCCGGCGCGCATTGAACCCGGAACGCACAGATTGAATACCCATCCAGGTCAGAAATAACCCGCCGGCTAATTGCAGGATGCCCAACAGGCTGGGATGCGCGGCAATCAGCGCGGACATGCCAGCCAGGGATGCGGTGAGCCACACGGCGATGCCAGCATTAATACCAGAGGTGCACCACAGCCCGGCGCGCGTGGAACGCGATGCCACGCGCATGACCTGAACAACGTCAGGACCAGGCGCGATACAGAGCGCTATCCACACGCCGACGAGGGTCATTAAGGAAGCAAAAGTCACGAAGAATCATTCTAAACTCCGCTTCCTGTGGCTACTAGCTTTGCGTACGTGGTTTGATTTCCAGGCGGTCGATGTTGACGTGTGCTGGCTGTGCTGAGACCCAGCGGATGGACTCGGCAACATCTTCGGCAGTCAGGTTCAGTTGGCCATCGTAGACCGCCTTCGCGCGTTCCTTATCACCTTCGAAGCGAACCAAGGAGAAGTCCGTGGCCACACGGCCTGGGATGATTTCGGTGGTTCGAATGTTGTGGTTTTCCAAACGCAGCGCACGCGAAATGACACGTACGCCATGCTTTGCGGCGTTATAACCAGAACCGCCTTCATAGACGTTCCAGCCCGCGACCGAGCCAACATTAACAATCAGACCGGAGTTATCTGGTGCTGCTTCAATCTTCTTAATCAATGCCTGAATCAAACGCACGGTGCCCAGGACATTGGTTTCATACATCCAGGTCCAGTCATCAATGGAGGTCTCCACCAATGGTTCCAGCCCCTTGGCACCGCCAGCGTTATTGACCAGCAGGTCAACGCGTGGCAACTGCTCGGCGAATGCGTCGACAGATTCCTGCTTGGTCACGTCCAATTCGATGGCAGTGCCACCGATTTCTTCTGCCAGCGCATCAAGCTTGTCCTTGCGGCGGGCGGCGACAACGACGTGCCAGCCATCATCGGCAAGCAAACGTGCACTTGCCGCGCCAATGCCTGACGATGCTCCGGTAACTACTGCAACTTTTTGGTTCTCTGGAATACTCATGAATCCCACAATAGGCTTTTGAGACACCCGCCACAGCGTCACGGCGCTTTTCATTCACAACTCTAGGAAGCACAAGGGACCCCTAGGGATCCAACACTTTTCCGTGAACTGCGTACCTCAGCCCAAAGAAAATTTCCTTAGCCCCGAAATAGCAAAAGAAGAGGCCTACACGCGCAGATTGTCGTGTAGACCTCTTCAACTCATAACAAGGGACCTTGTCCTTGCTTTCTCTAGCTCAAACATAGGAATAAAAAGTGTTCGCGTCAACTCCACCGAGAAATAGCACGCATTTTAGTGCGGGTATACCTGCCGGAACGTGATGTTGATGCGGCCTTCTTTGAGGCCGCAAGATTCATCCAGGGTGCCGGGGCACGTTTCGGGAACGCCGTGGAAGGCTTGCCGGTTGGGGCCACCGAACACAACGAGGTCGCCGGATAATAAGGCAATGTCATCCCAGGGCTTATTGCGGTGCTCAGTGCTGCCGATGCGGAAAACCGCTTCATCACCTATAGACAACGACACAATCGGTGCGAGCGTGGTTTCATAAGCATCCTGGTGCATGCCCATGGTGGCACCGGGTGGATAGAAATTAATCAACGCCATATCGGGTTGGAAATTATCTACCCAAGGTTCAAGCTCTTCGGCGACATCGGCGGCAGAACGCAATCCACTGCGGGCAATATCTAAGAGGTTCTGCGGCACCGGGCGGACATTTGTCGAACCCATTCGGTCAACGTAGCGGCTCGTTTGATGATCCCAGAAATGACCCAGGTGCAGCATGAACACGCTCATCTGCCCGCCGGATCTCAACACTGGCTTCGCCATGGCCATCGGCGTGCCGGCCATGTACCGGGCTTCATCGCGAAGCTGTTGCACCAAACCCTGCTGTGTCTGGCTATCCAACCAACCTGGAACATGTGCCACCCCGGGTTTAATCTTTGCCGGATCGCGCTCGATGCCATGAAACAACATGGCTCTTATCCTAGTCGCGCGGCTTTTTGAGACAATGAATCTATGAGTCATCTAGATAAATACGGCACGTGGGAAGCCATGACATCGGGCCAGTGGCATATCCCGGGACGCCCGGGTACTGCTGCGGCGCACGCGCGTGGTTTTGAGTTGGCCAAGCAGCTCAATGACTTAGGCAATACGGATATGGACAAGGCCTGGGAAATTGTCGCGGAGATGATTCACCCGGAGTCCGGCTCCACCATGATTCACGCGCCGATCAACATTGAATTCGGCACCAATCTGCGTTGTGGTGACCGGGTTTTCATCAATTTCAACGCCACCATCTTGGCGCAGGCACCGGTCACTCTTGGTGATGATGTCATGATTGGACCGAATTGTTCGCTGATTACCGTCGGTCACCCGGTTGCGGATCACCAGATGCGCCGCGGCGGCTGGGAACAAGCTAAGCCCATCACGATTGGTGATAACACCTGGTTAGGCGCAAATGTCACCGTGCTGCCTGGTGTCACCGTTGGCAAGAACTGCGTGCTGGGCGCGGGCACCATGGTCACCCGTGATATCCCCGACAATTCTCTGGTGCTCGGCTCCCCTGGCAAGGTCGTGCGAACACTCGATGACACACAGCCGCTTGAGCGGGAGCAGCTCGATGGCCCAGTAGATGGTGTGCACAGCATTGAGTAATATCTTCCACCTTCCCACCATTGGCCAGGGGCTTCCTGTAGCAGGTGACATTGACCGGCTCCCCGGGTTACTTTCGCAGACTGGCCGCCTGGTTGTGCAAGCCCCGCCTGGCACCGGTAAAACCACGCTGGTCCCGCCAGCCCTGGCGAATTATAGCAATGGGAAAATCCTGGTCACCGCACCCCGGCGCGTGGCGGTACGTGCGGCTGCACGCAGGTTAGCGCAGCTCGACGGCAGCCGCATTGGTGACAAAGTGGGGTTTAGTATTCGCGGTGAGCACCACCCGGGCAGGCACGTGGAATTTATGACTCCCGGCGTGCTGCTGCGCAGGCTGCTCAATGATCCGGAACTACCTGGCGTCGGAGCGGTTGCCATCGATGAAGTGCACGAGCGCCAATTAGATACTGACCTGGTGCTGGCCATGCTGCTGGAGCTGGCTGAACTGCGAGAGGATCTTTCCCTCGTCGCCATGTCCGCAACCTTGGACGCGCAACGATTCGCGCAGCTGATGAATGCCAAGGTGCTCGATACCCCAGCGGTAACCTATCCCCTGGATACGCAATATCATCCGCACCCCGGGCGAGCCGGTTGCACACGGGAGTTCCTCACGCATCTGGCTCACCAAGCACAACAAGCACGCGATAGCATCGGGCATTCGGTCCTCGTATTCGTTCCTGGCGTGCGTGAAGTAGAACAGGTCTGTGCGCAGATTCCCGGCGCGCTACCACTGCACGGCCGTCTGACCAGCGCCGAGCAAGACCGGGCTCTTACTCCTACTGATTCCCCGCGCATCATCGTGTCCACCTCGATTGCGGAATCATCGCTGACTGTTCCGGGAGTGCGTGCCGTGGTGGACTCTGGTCTCTCCCGTGTCCCCCGCCGGGATACCGCCCGTGGTATGACCGGTCTGGTTACCGTTTCTGCCGCGCAGTCCACCGTGGACCAGCGCGCCGGTCGTGCTGGACGCGAAGGCCCCGGCACCGTCATCCGCGCTTATACGCAGTCCGATTACCAGCACGCCGCCGCGCACATCACCCCAGAGATCGCCACGTCCGATCTCACCGAATCCGCATTGATGATTGCCGCGTGGGGTGGCGGCGCGGACTTCCCTTTGCCGGATAAACCGCCGCACAATGCGTGGGCACAAGCTCAAGATGCGCTGGTAGATATCGGCGCGGTACAGAATGGCACCATCACCGCATTGGGCACCAAGCTATCTAAGCTGCCGTTGCATCCGCGTCTGGGCCGCGCGCTGATTGAATGCGGTCCGCAGGCGGCACCGACTATCGCGGTGTTATCAGATTCGCCATCAGGCAATATTGCCATGGTGAAGCCGCCTCAACGCGAGGTCAAGCGGCTTGAGAAGCTGGTCTCCGCAGGCAGCGGCATCACTGACCCCGGCATCATTACTGGGTTAGCATTTCCACAGCGTATCGCCAAAAAAGTCACTGATTCTGAATATCTGCTTGCTTCCGGCACGCGCGCGTGGTTACCGCCAGGCACATCGATACATGCGAGTAAGTGGCTGGCTATCGCTGATGTCAGCGTGGCCAAATCCGGTGCAGGCAAAGCCGGTTCGGTCATCCGCGCCGCAGCTACTATTTCGGAACGCGATGCCTTGGGCATCATCGGGGTGGATGAGACCATCACCGCGACGTTCACCGGTGGCAAGCTGCAGGGCCGGGCGATTAAGCGCGCAGGTTCCATTGAGCTGTCCAGCACCCCGGTTAAGGTTCCACCGGATAAGGCTGCCGCCGCGCTTGCCGATGGCATCCGCACCGAAGGCCTTGCCCTCTTCACTTTCTCGGAGAAGGCTCAATCTTTGCGTGACCGCATGAATTTCCTGCATGAACAGTTGGGCAATCCATGGCCAAATGTGGAATCCGCTGATCCCGAATACTGGTTGGGTCCTGAACTGGAAACCATGGCGCATGGCGCTTCACCCAAGGGTATCGATATGCACCAGGCCCTGCAGCGTCTTATGCCCTGGCCCGAAGCCAATTCGATGGATGAGCTTGCCCCGGCAAGGCTGTCTGTTCCATCCGGTTCGCATCCACGCATTGACTACTCCTCGGGCCGCCCCGTGGTTCAGGTCAAACTCCAAGAATGCTTCGGCCTCGCCGAGTCCCCCGAATGTGCCGGCGTGCGCGTGCAATTCCACCTGCTCTCCCCCGCCGGGCGCCCACTCGCGGTGACCGATGACCTGAAGAGTTTCTGGTCCGGCCCCTACACCGGCGTCCGCGCCGACATGCGCGGCCGCTACCCCAAGCACCCCTGGCCCGAAGATCCCTGGACCGCGCAGGCAACTTCTCGAACTAAAAACCGTATGTGAGTTCTATGACCACTGCTGCCATGCAAGGTTCACGGACATCACCACGACCAGGGTCAGCAGCGCGTAGCGGACTAGCTTGGTGCCGCCGCCGAGGACCGTGTGGGCTCCGAGCTGCGCGCCGGCGATATTTGCGATGGCCAAGGCAATGCCGAGGGTCCACCACACGTGCCCGCCGATGATGAACGTGGCCAGGCCTCCGAGGTTGGTGGCGGTGTTGACGACTTTGGCCATGGCGGCAGACTTAATGAAGTTCTGGGAGAAGATCGCGGTAAAGCTCATGATGAGGAACATGCCGGTGCCGGGGCCGAAGATGCCGTCATAGAAACCAATGCCAGCAACAGCAGCGAGCGCTGCCCAGGTGCGCCAGCCGCCGCGCACACCCTCAGAGGAACCGGTGCCGAAGGAAGGTTTGAAAGCCACAAATATTCCGACTGCTACAAGCAGCACGATGATCAATGGCCGCATGAATTCTTCTTGAATCAACGTTGCCGCAAGCGCGCCAATGGATGACGCGATACCGGCAATAAGCGCTAGTTTTAAGGTTTCTTTCATCGGTGGGCGCACTGTTCGCATCAGCGTGAACGCAGCCGATGCCGTGCCGGAGACCGCCGCCAGTTTGTTGGTAGCCAGCGCCGTCGCAGGTGCAACGCCCGGAATGACCGCCATGATGAGCGGAATTAGTACTAAGCCACCACCGCCGATGACAGCATCCACCCACCCGGCAATGGCGGCGCCACCCAATAACAGCGCCCACTGCGTAAGCTCCAGTTCCATGGCTACATCCTAAACTGCTGATACCCTAGGAAGTCTTGAATGAGCTAATTAAATAATCTCTCCTCCCCACCATCTTCTTTAACAAAGGCAGGCTCATGGATCTCCGCTGGCTCATAGTGGTCCCGGCATCGATTGTGCTGGGCTTTCTATTTGACTGGCTCAATGTTCCAGCCGCCTGGATTCTGGCAGCGATTGTCGTATCAGGGTCCGTGGCGCTGATTTCCAAGCGCGATATGCCAGTGAATAAGCACTATTACAGTCTCTCGCGCGGTTTCATTGGCGTGATGGCAGCAGTGCCACTCACCATGTCACCTGCCCGCCAACTACTGCAATATCTGCCTATCGGCATCATCGTCGGCGTACTGTCTGTGGTCTTTTGTATGTTCGGCGGGTTCTTGCTGTACAAAATGCAAAAAGGAGCAATCACCAGGGAAACCGGCATTTTATCCTTGCTTCCTGGTGGCGCATCCATGATGCCGCCTTTGGCTGATGAATTAGGCGCGGATTTCCGCTACGTGGCGCTAACCCAGTACCTTCGCTTGCTCTGTGTCTCCATGAGCCTGCCGCTGCTGGTCACATTCATGGCGCATCCAGCGGGCGATCAGGATGCGTCTATTCAGGCCAGTACCACCTGGTGGGTAATTCTAATCGTCATTATCATTGCCGCCTTCGGTGAGCCCTTGGGCAAGAAGCTGCGCATCCCCGTGGCATCCGTGATGGGGCCAATTGTCTTAACGGTGCTGGTTTCTTTCTTTTTGCCTGCCGATGTCACGATGCAGCCGCTGGAGCTCTTCCGCATCATGGCATTTCTTTCCATCGGTTGGGTCTGTGGTGGTGGCCTGAATCTACCGACGCTGAAGCACTTTGCGGGTCAGCTCCCAGCGACGTTTGGTCTCATCGCCATGGTGCTGGGTGTTTGCGCGATGTTGGCTATCCCAGTCATGGCGATATTCGGTATCACATACTTCGAGGCTTACCTCGCCACCAGCCCCGGTGCATTGGAAACTGTGCTCGCGTTGTCATCGGAAGGCGGCGCCGGACCTGTGGTGGTGTCGCTACAGATCATCCGCCTCATTCTGGTGCTTACCGTGGCCGCGTATCTTCCGCAGATTCTCAACTTTGTGTTTAAAGGCCGGGGTAAGCGACAAGGCTAAAATTAAAGTAGATTTCACTCATGCCTACTTATGCTGTTCACTCCCACCGTGGCCTCATCAGCCAAAACCAGCGTCAAGAAGTCGCTGAACTGCTCACCACGCTGCATGCGGAGATTGCCATTGCGCCGCGTTACTTGGTCCAGGTTCTCTTTCATGACTTCAATGATGGCGCGATATTTCTTGCTGGACAGGAAGTCAAGGAAGGGCACGTGTGGGTGCACGCGGATATCCGTTCTGGCAGAACCCAAGAACAAAAGACTCAGCTACTTGAGTCCATCACCGCGCAGGTCGCAGGTGTCCTTGAGCTGTCACCAGAGCACGTGTGGGTCTATATCAATGAAATCCCTGGTGAGCACATGACGGAATATGGAAAGCTCCTGCCAAAGCCAGGAGACGAAGATAAATGGTTCGCGTCCTTGCCGCAGGAGCTTCAGGAAAGGCTTAAGTCTTTGGCTTAATCCAGGATGGTCTCACGCAGAATCGACATAGGGATAGAACCCAATGCGAGGGCCTCAGAGTGGAACTCACGCGGAGTCATACCCTGGGCAACGGCGTCATCCCGGGTCTTCTGCCAGAGGCGCTCACCCAAGGCATAGCTTGGGGCCTGACCTGGCCAACCCAAATAACGGTTGACCTCAAAGGACAGGTTCGCATCATCCATGGCGGTATTCTCACGCATGAATGACTTCATGTGCGCCTTATCCCAGATGCCAGCACCATCAGGCATCTTCTTACCCAGGTGCAATCCGATATCCACCACCACGCGCGCTGCGCGCAGACGCTGCGAATCCAATAGACCCATGCGGTAGCCCGGATCATCCATGTAACCAAGCTCTGCCATAAGTGACTCGGCATAAAGCGCCCAGCCCTCACCATGACCGGAATTCCAACAGGCATTGCGACGCCACGCATTCAGGTTTGGATCCATCAGGGCCAAACCAATCTGCAGGTGATGACCTGGCGCGCCCTCATGGTGCACGGTGGTGAGTTCCTGCCAGGTGTGGAATACTTCCTGGCCAGCAGGAACAGACCACCACATGCGACCAGGGCGGGAGAAGTCCTCAGTTGGCTGGGTGTAGAAGATACCGCCAGTACCGGCCGGATCAATCTTGCACTCAATCTTTTGGACCTGCTCCGGGATATCAAAGTAGGTGCCATTGAGATCAGCGATGACCTTATCGGCAACGCCCTGCATCCACTCCACCAGCGCATCCTTGCCGTTCAGCTGGTAGCGCTCATCAGCATTCAGCTTGCGGACCGCAGTGCGCAGCGTTGCATCGGAGCCATAAAGCTCCTTCGCAATCTTGTCCTGCTCTGAGCGGATTTCCTGCAGGCGGTCCAGGCCCCATTCATAGGCCTCATCCAAGTCAACGGAATCACCCACAAAAAGCTTTGAAAAACGCGCGTAGCGGTCACGGCCCACGGCGTCTTCATTCTTAGAAGATGGCTGCAATTCAGTAGATAGCCAACCGGAGAAGCTATCAAAAGCAGCCTTCGCTGCTTCCACTTCCGCGCTATCCTCGTCCAGGCCTAGGCCATCGAGCATCGAGGTGGCATCGGCAAGCGCATTGCACTGCCCGATAACCTCATTGATCTGACGCGTTGGCGGCACCATGCCCTGACCAGCGGCCTCAACCAGGGACTCACGGTAACCCTGCAGTGCTGCCTCCACCTTGGAGAGGCGGGAGCGGATCGCATCCTTCTGCTCCGCGGTCTCCTGCGGCATCAACAGCAACGTATCGCGGATGGTCTGCACTGGAGACGCAATATTATTGAGGCTGCGAATGTCCTCACCGTGGTGGTGCAGGTCCAATTCCAAGCACAGGCGATCACGCATGACTTCTGCGGTGACGTAATCCACGTCATCAAAGTCGTCCTCGTCATCAGACTCATCCGTACTGTCATCCAGCGCGTCCAAGTCCGCGACCATTTCACGGGTCCGGTCAGCCACAGCAGCAAAGTACTCAGGAGAAAAATCCTGCAGCTCGCCTTCGTAGCCTTCAATGCCCCATTCGGTGGCATCCGTTGGGGTTAGTTGCGCTAGGTCTGCCAAAAAATTATCGCAGGAGGCATCCAGCAGGGATGGCTCGCGAGCCGGTTGATGCTCAGAACTCATGACTAAACAGTCTATCTTTCTCCCCAGCCTATTGGCCACCTGAATAGGCGGCGCGGCGCGGTATTATTCATCCCACTTCACCCCAATAGGTGTCCAACCAGCAATACTATCCAGAATCTCACCCGGATCCGAAGATAACGCTATGGCATCAATATAACGGGACTGTACAAAACCGCAGGCCGCCATGGATTGCAAGGTGTGCATAAACGGCTCCCAGAACCCATCCACGTTCACCAGACCCACTGGGCCATCGACGTGCCCAAGTTGCTGCATGGTGAGCACTTCCACCACTTCTTCCAGTGTGCCCACGCCACCAGGTAGGCAAATGAAGGCATCGGCGAGCTCCTCCATGCGGGTTTTGCGCTGCGCCATGGTGTCCACGACTTCGAGACTAGTAAGCCCAACGTGCGCCATTTCGCGGTTAATCATCTGTTCCGGAATCACGCCAACGACTTCCCCACCGCCAGCCAGCACGGCATCAGCGACCACGCCCATCAATCCCACATTGCCGCCGCCATAAATCAGGCGCAGCTTGCGGCGCGCCAGTTCAGCACCCATTTCCTGGGCGACTTCGACAAAACGCGGGGAATTTCCATGCGATGATCCACAATAAACTGCCACTGACTTCATAGTTTTCAAGCATATAAGCTTGGCCGCATGGATACTGTGCCAGAAGTAATAAAGGCCCGTGAGATTATTCAAACTGCGTCCCATGTGCACTTCTTCACCGGGGCCGGCATGTCAGCCGATTCCGGGCTGGATACCTTCCGCGATGCCCGCAGTGGGCTGTGGGAGAAGGTTAATCCACAGGATATGGCATCAATTGACGCCTGGCAGCACGACCCCGAGCCCATGTGGGCGTGGTATCTCTGGCGCGCACACTTGGCCCATAAGGCCCATCCACACGCCGGGCATGAGGCTATTGCGCAATGTCCCGGGAAGGTCACCGTCACCACTCAAAACATTGATGACCTGCATGAGCGCGCCGGAAGCAAGGACGTTGCACACTTGCATGGCTCGCTATTCGCTTTCCGATGCTCCCGGTGCCACACCCCTTATACCGCCGACATTGCGCTTCCCACCCAGCCACAAGAACGCATGACACCACCAAAGTGCGAGGTGTGCCAGGGACTCATCCGTCCCGGCGTGGTGTGGTTTGGTGAATCCTTGCCGCAAGATCATTGGGAGCGCGCCGAGGAAAATATCCGCACGGCCGATGTGGTCATCATCGTAGGGACCTCTGGATCCGTGTGGCCGGCCGCGGGGCTACCCACCCTTGCGCACCGTCAAGGCACGCCAATTATTGAGATATCTCCACAACATACCGAATTGACGGATTTAGCCACGATCCGGATTGATGACACGGCCGCAAATTCCCTTCCTGCGATACTCACCAAATAATCTCATGTGGCGGAAACCTGCACCACAATAGACTAGTTTTTCCATTCGCATTACCACTGTTGAGGGGTGCTTTTTCGAATTTCTGTAGACAGCTCGGTTGGGGTTATTAGACAATGCGGTCTAGCCGGGTTAGTATAGCTCCATGATTAAGCCCGGCCCTGTATTTACGCCTCCGCAAACGCCTGCCGCGCGCTGCTTGCATCTGGTTCGGCTGAACCCGATCATTACGCGCAGTGAACTCGTGGAGTCCACTGGGCTGTCCCAACCCACCATCACTCGTGCCACTGCTGCCTTGCTAGAGGCCGGCCTGGTACAAGAGCGCACCGATCTCACCCGCACGCGCGGTCGCGGCCGCCCAACGGTGCCGCTCGAGGTTGCCGATATCAAGTGGATGTTGGCCGGGATTGCCATCGGCACCTCATCCACCCACATTGCGCTCTATGACACCATGGGCCGCACGCTGCGCGAGGATGACATCTCCACGCCGGTGGCAAAGCTGAGTGAAGAAGACTTCATTGAGCACATCATGGCTGGTGTGAACCGTTTGACCACGGGCCTTTCCCACACCCTTGTCTCCGTTGGTGTGACCACCTCCGGTGCGGTGGATGACAACGGCCTGGTGTGGGCATCCAACCTGGGCTGGGAAGGCGTCGATATTGCCGCGCGCCTGCGCTACCAATTCAACGTCCCCGTGGTGGTGTCTTCTGCAATTCCGGCCATCTTGGGTTCTGAAACCCAAAGCGCTGATTTGAATGCGACCGGCAATACCTTGGTCCTTTTCGCCGATGACTCCATTGGCGCTGCACTGTCCAGCGAGGAAGGCGTATCCCAGCTCATCCCGCTGCCACGCGTGAGCTCCGAGCTGCTCGGATTAAATGATGTGGCCTCTGAGGAATACGTCATTACGGAGTTCGTCTTGAATGCTTTGGCACAGCAAGGCATTAATGTCGACAGCCTGGCTGAAGCCGCCACGGAAGCAGAATCCAATGAATCCGCGCGCCAGATTCTGGATGAGCGTGCGCATATGCTGGGTTCCATTGCAGCTGACCTGGTGCTTGAGCATAGTCCTGCCACCGTAGTGCTGGCAGGCTCTGCCTTCATTGATGATCCGCAGGCCTCCAAGATCTTTGCTGCCTCTGTGCGTTCCCGTGTTTCAGGCGCTCAGATGCAGCTGCGTCTCATCCCAACTCACCGCGAGATCGTGCGCGCTGTTGCACGTGCTGTGGCCTTAGATCCGCTGCTGCGCGTTCCGCTGTCCTTGGTACCGCAGGCTAGCAGCACGTCACCATTTAGCACCCGCCGCCGTGCTGCGTTGCGCAGTTCCTAAACCAGTTAGGGCTTTAGTCCATCCAGGATGTCTAAGACCTGTTGCGGGGACTGATAGACATGGGCTTGGAGGCCTACTGCGATTGCGGCCTCCACATAAGATTCATCAGTATCAAATAGGACAGTGTCTTTGACCCCGCCGCCGAGGGCTTCCGCTGCGACTTCATATGCCTCCGCGTGTGGTATGCACACACCGATGTCGCAGCTGAAAATAATGGCTGCGAATTCATCCAGCCACCCAAATCTTTCACGCACCTGCTGCGCCAAACCGGGCGAGATATTAGCAAAGATGCCAGTCACGTAGCCTGCATCTAAAACTGCGTGCGCTAAATTGAGACCTTCCGGATTCAACTCAAAGGTGGAATCTAAAGCTCGCGCGATTTCAGAAATTTCACCCTGGTCCATACCGGAACGTATTGAAAGCTGTTGCCACCATAATTCATCGCTGACGCTACCGGCTTCGAGTTCTGGGCGCAGCTCCAAATAGGCCTGGTAGAACTGTTGAGCGGCATCGAGGTTGACCACGTCAGCGAGCTGCGCAAGGGAGTCTTCCACGCTTCGAGTGAGAAAGACCCCATGTAGGTCAAACAACACCTTCGTACTCATGTCTTGATTCTATCCAGTCAATATTGGCGATAAGTCAACAATCCCAGTGTAATAAGTTCCTAGACCCGCTGTTATTAGCGCCAAACATGGTGGAGATAAAACAACGCTGACCGTGCAGGCAGATGCACGGTCAGCGTTTATGAAATTTACTAGTGACTATTCACCATGTGTTTCTTCTTGTGGGACTCTTTCATCGGCAAAGTGATGGAACCACCAGTACCAGGACGTAAGAATCTCAAGGGTCCTTCAAATTTCGCATATGGACTCACTAGGAGTACTGCTCCAACTCCGACTGCGGTTCCTGCCATAAAGACCGGAATGCTGATGCCGGGCAGAGTACCCAGTGGCGTAAATAAAGAAAACGTCAATGAGGTAACTACTAATGTTCCACTCAGCGCAAACAGCGCCCGCGAAATGCCACCGGTGCACATGAACCAGCTTGCCAGCAACATAAAAATGGCGGCAAGCGGTGAGAGCATCAGGGCGAAAGCGAAAAGAAAGGTTCCGAGAGCCACGTGCGTTGCCATGAGCGTAATACCGCCGATCATGGCAACCCCGAGACTAATCAAGAATACGCATAACGCGATCTTCTGCTTTGATGACATAGCAAGCATTCTCCCATCATTGATATATAAAATGAAAGAATATTGCCGGATCTATACCGAGATGTTACTTTGCCGATGAACTACCCCGTCATAAAGGCAGTTCATCGGCGAAAGCTATCCAGTGGAGTGATTCTTAATTAGGAATCAATCTCTGGCTTACGGGAAGCCAAGTCGCGGTCGATGCGCAGCAGACCGGAGCCATCATTGCCAACCAGCTTGACCTGGTCGATGATTTCGCTGACGGTGTCTTCTTCTTCAACCTGCTCATCCAAGAACCAGTTGAGGATTGCGCGGGAGTCAAGATCCTTGACCTCATCCGCAATGCGGGTGATTTCGCGGATATCCTCAGAAACCTTCTGCTCATGAGCGTATGCAGCCTCAAAAGCGTCCAGTGGGGTTGCTGCCTTGACGGAAGGCATGGTGATGTCGCCGATTTCTACGCGCTGGCCGCGTGCCAGCAGGTGGTCAGCGAACTTCTGAGCGTGTACGCGCTCTTCCTCTGCCTGCGCCATGAACCAGTCACGCATGCCTGGGAAGGACAGATCATCCATTTCATAGCCCAGCTGGGTGTAGATCATTGCTGCCTGGTGCTCATTGGTCACCTGGTTATTCATTGCGGTTACGAGCTTCTCATCCATGGTTATTCCTCTTCCTACTTCGAGTGCGTCTCCAGTGCAGGAAACGCTTCTTCCAATGTGTTGATGCTTAAAGCTGCTGTCACCGCAACCTCGGGCATCATCTGCGCAGTTAATATTTCTTTCTGCGTTTGATTGTCAACAGTAAGCGGCTTGTGAAACCTGCGCCAGCTAGGTAAGCCCACCCAACCTTTGGGAAACCTAAGCTGTCTTTTACATCGTTGCTGGTAGTAGACACAATCAATTTCATGAATTTGATAGGGTTTATTTCAAAGTGCCTTTAGTAGAACTTAGTATTACCCCCTTTTGTGGGCCATTGAGAGGCTTGCGCCCATGTCCCGCGGTGACGCCCGAGTTCTTCGGAGTCCGCCGCGGAGCATTGCGCGCAAGCCTGAATTGACTAAGACTTCGTTCCGTGACGCTTACCCAAGTCAGCAAAGACGCCGGAATTGAAGCCAAATGCTGCCTGGGCCTCGGCAAGCAATGCACTGCGCTGCTCGTCATCAATCTGCAATTCATCGAGCGCCGCCCGGTAGCTATTGCGGTATGGAGGAATCTTGCCAATCGCAGTGAAGTCATAGAAGTTAAGCGACTCAGAATCGATGTCATAATAAGTACCCAAGCGGGCCGCGATAACCTGACCGCCGGAGACATCCCCGAGGTAGCGCACGTAGTGATGAGCAATCACAGGAACCGGGTCACCGGTGCCGGTGAGCTCCTCAAGGCGCGCAACATATCGCATGGTTGCTGGCAGAATGCGCACTTCATCGCGCCAATTGCTGCCATACATGCCAGCTAAGTCAGCCTCAAGTGCCGCTTGGCGCTCTAAACGACGATCCACGATAGCTGCCGCCAGTGGATGCTCTTCGATGCCACGAACCGCGCGCTCAAGAGCTTCATAGACAAACCAGAGCTGCCCAGTAAATTCGGCTACTGCGGCTGCATCAAGCTTGCCTCCGAGCAGCTCCTCCATAAAGTCTGATGTTTCAGCATTCTCATGTGCCGTGGCCGTAGCCGCACGCAGCGCCAGTGACAATGGCTCAGAAGTGGTTACAGTCATGTCTTAAATTTCTCCTCATGCGCGGGGGATTCTTACGGTGATTGACCACCACTATAAGGTTAGGTTTACCTAAAGCGCAACGCCTCGGAGAGAATTCAACCTAAAGTTTGTACCCCCTGCAATCTTAAGAATGCGCATTAGCGAAATGGGACTTCACCAATGGTTCGGCGCAGCTTACGCGTGTGTAGACGCTCCGGATTATCCGCCAGTTGTTCGACGGTACGAACAGCACACATCACGTGTGCTTCTTTGGAATTGGAATAGAAAGCCTGCGCTTGGGCAGGCAACTTCGGCACCGCATGCAATGGCAAGTCAGAAACCGACAATAACGTGCCATAAGGGACCCGGTAGCGGTATCCATTGGCAGCGATCGTGCACGATTCCATGTCTACTGCCACCGCCGTGGAGGCACGCAACCATTCCCAGAGCTCCCGGCTGGTGCGCCATTCCCAGTTGCGGTCATCGGTTGACAGCACCGTGCCGGTACGCATCAGCGTTTTATCTTTGCCATAAATCTCATCAACGGAGGCCTCCAGCATTCGCTGGACTTCTGGAATCGCGGGAATCGGATTTCGCGACCCCACGTGGGTATCCAAAAGATTATCTTCGCGCTGATATGCATTGCCCAGAATCAGATCGCCAATACGCATGCGGCCATCCATGCCGGCACAGTGACCAATCATGACCCACGCCTCCGGACGCAGCACCGCCAGGCAATCCGTAATGGTTTTCGCATTGGAGGGCCCGACACCGATATTGATCATGGTGATGCCATCACCTGATGCCGTGATCAGATCAAACCGTGGCATCTGGAACCGCGATGTCAGCGTGAGCTGTTCATAATCGAGATTCACCGCGTCATCGGAATGCAGTGTTTCACCATTAGGCAGGACCAACGCCGTGTAGCGGGAATCCTCCTGCGCCAGCTGGCTAAGGCCAAATCGAACGAATTCCGTGGTGTGCATGGCGTAGTTGGTAAAGAGGATGAACTTTTGCACCGTATCAATTTCAATGCCGGTGTAGTGCTCAATGCGCGCGCACGCGATATCGAAGCGTTGCGGACCAAAGTGAAAGAGTGGCTTTTCTTCACCGTGGAAGGCATCCCAATCACCGTCAATGATCGCATCATGCACTTCATCCAGTGTTGGCCGTGGAATGGCATCTGCGACATCCCCTGCCCGGCGCGCTTCTGAAATATCGCCGACGTTACGGATGTACTCCGGCGGAATTCGTGAATCAGACTGCCCTACATAAATATCGCAGGGATAATTCTCCGCCAGTCGGGATAGCTGCTCATGCAGATAGCCCCGAATGATGTGCGGCTTGGATAAAGTCGCGCTATAGCGGCCTGCTTCATCGACGTAACCATAAGGCTGGGAGCGGTCAATCGGCCGCCATTTGCGGACATCAACCACAATCTTGGGATACACCACATGCCGGTAGGAGTCATAGTCACCGGATGCCAGTGACTCCCTGGCCAGCTGACAGGATGATTCATAGAGCTCAACTAGTCGATCAATGGCTTCATCTACTGTGTGCGCATGCTGCAAATCGCTCATGGTGGCAATCCTAGCGACCACCGGCCATGCTTGCGTCCTGTTTACCAAGCCACGAAGAGATTAGGCGAAAGGCTCCGATGCCTTGTCCAAACGCGCAAGCTGCTCTGCTGACAGCTTCAGGTCTTTGACCGCCATGAGATCGGAAAGCTGTTCTACCTTCGAGACCGATGCGATGGGGGCGGTAATACCGTGCGCAATCAACCACGCAAGCGCCACCGTGGTTGGCGCAGCATCCAGCTCATCTGCGACAGCGCGAAGTTCATCAACTACTGCAAAAGCATCATCGGTGGCATAGCCTTCCAGCTGACCCGAACGCTGCTTGCCAGCAATTTCTTCCTTCGAGGCATACTTACCAGTTAATAAGCCTGCGGCGAGGGAGAAATAAGGAAAGACCGCGACATCATATTTATCAACAATGGGCTTAATGCCCTGTTCGTAGTCTTTGCGGGCAAGCAGGTTATAGTGCGGCTGCAGAGCCACCGGACGTGCGGGCGTGCCCTCCGATTTTTCAAAGAATTCCACCAGACGCTCCGGAGTGTAATTCGACAGCGCCAGGTGCTTAATCTTGCCCTGAGCAATCAAGTCATTGGCAATCTCTACCTGCTCATCGATACTGACTTCTTCATCATCGTAGTGGTAGTAGAAGATATCGATGCTCTCCACGCCCAGACGCTCAAGCGAGCCGTTGACCGCATCAAATGTGGCCTTCCGGGAGCGCCCATCAACGCCATCAAGGGCACCGGACTTCGATGCAATAATCAGCTTATCGCTACCGCGTTCCTTCAACCATGCACCGATTTCACGCTCGGATTCGCCACCTTCATTGCCTTCAGCCCAAGCGGAGTATGAATCGGCGGTATCAACAAAATTACCGCCCGCTTCGACAAATGCATCCAACACCGCAAAAGTAGCGACCCTGTCTGCGGTCCAACCAAATGAGTTTCCGCCCAGGTTCAATGGGAAAATATCGAACTCAGTGCCCTTAATTTCAGCCACGTCCTACTCCTTCTCAGTGATTCTTGTCCTTCCCCACCGAGACTAGGCACGACTCGAGTACCTGTCAGAAATTCATTCTTCCCTCAAGGCGTTTGAGATTAGATATGTTTCTGCAATGTCCTTCCCAATGCGCTCCAATATCGGCAGCGGGTTTTGGATGCACTCATTCACATCAGATTCATACTCGGTCAGGCTATAGATCGCTTCAAAAATGCTGCGGGCCGATGCCTCCTCGATCTGATTCTGCCCGCACACAGCAACAACGACAATGTTGCGCTTGCGCGCCCGCTTCGCGATTCCTGCAGGAGCTTTGCCGCTGAGAGTTTGGAGATCAATCCTGCCCTCACCAGTAATCAGTAAGTCAGCCTTATCAAGCCAACGTTCCCCACCGGTTTCATCAAGCACCAAGTCCACACCTGAGCACATCTGAGCTTTAAGCAGTGCAGCAGCCATAAATCCTAAGCCCCCAGCGGCGCCTGCACCGAGTTGCTCAGCCAACCCGGGCTTACCGATTGCCGCCTCAAAGACCCGCGCGAATTTTTCAATGGCAGCATCCACTTCAATTACATCGGTTTCGCTTAGTCCCTTCTGTGGGCCATAGACTGCCGCCGCACCATCGGGGCCGGCGAGCGGGTTTTTCACATCCGATGCGCAAATGAAGTCCACCTCTGACACGCGCGAATCCACCTGTTCTAAGTTCACCGTGGTGACTTTGCCTAGGTCACAGACATCGGTAATAAGAGTGCCATCGGAAGCTATGAATCTTGCACCGAGTGATTGAGCCATACCGAAACCTGCATCGGTGGTGGCGCTTCCGCCCAGTCCGATGATGATGCGCGTGGCGCCTTCGTTCAACGCCGCTTGAATAGCGTCACCAACGCCCCACGAACCAGATTGGCGCGCACTGGTTGATGAAGGAACTGTGCCATCTGGTGCAGCAAGATCTAGTCCGCAGATACGGGCAATCTCAATCACCGCAGTTGACTCTTGCATGGCGAACTGCGTCTCGAGTAGTGCACCATCAGATCCCCGCACCTGGGCCTTCTTGCGGTGATAGCCCAAGGAGTCAAAAGCTTCGAGAGTTCCGTCACCACCATCGGCAAGCGGGACAACGCGCACCTGATGCCCGGCCGTGGTTATGCTCTGCCCAAGTGCTGTAGACACTGCTGCGGAGGTGGCAGAGCCTTTGAACTTATCGCAGCAGATGACAACGGTAGACATCAGGCCAGGTTATCGATGATCGCCGCGGTGATTTCCGTGGTGGAAGAGTTTCCACCGACCTCGCGGCTGCGAATACCGTCAGCGCAGGTCTTTTCTATTGCGCTTCGCACCCGCTTCGCTTCGACTTCCAAACCGAAGTGATCCAACATCAACGCAGCGGAACCAATCTGCCCAACTGGGTTGGCAATACCCTGACCAGCGATGTCCGGGGCAGAACCGTGTACCGGTTCGAACATTGATGGGAATCGTCGTTCTGGATTGAGGTTTGCGCTGGCAGCCAGCCCCAGGGAGCCAGCCATAGCGGAACCGAGGTCAGAGAGTATGTCTGCATGCAAGTTGGAAGCGACCACGACGTCCAGGTCTTCTGGTTTGAGCACAAACTTTGCTGCCATGGCGTCCACCAGCACGGACTCGGTTTCCACGTCCGGATAGTCTTGGGCGACGCGGTCGAAAACGTCATCCCACAGCACCATGCCGAACTGCTGCGCGTTTGACTTGGTTACTTTGGAGACCTTTTTGCGAGGACGCGTACGAGCAAGCTCAAAAGAGTAGCGGAAGATACGTTCACAGCCGACTTCGGTAAATACCGCGGACTGAGTGGCAACCTCGCCCGATCCTTCACGTCCGGAAAAGTTACGGCCACCGAAACCGGAGTATTCGCCCTCTGAGTTCTCACGCACCACAATCCAGTCCAGGTTGCGGTCATGTGCATCAACAATGGGTGACGCCACGTTGGGCAGGAAATTTACCGGACGAATATTGGCCCACTGATCAAAGCCCTGACAAATAGCAATGCGCAAACCCCACAGGCTGACATGATCAGGCACGGTGGGCCATCCAACTGCGCCAAAGAAGATGGCATCCAAGTCCTTTAGCTGATCCAGGCCGTCTTCTGGCATCATGCGCCCAGTTCGTGCGTAGTATTCACTCCCCCAGTCGAAGTCCTTCCAGTCGAAAGAAAAGGCGCCACCGGAATTCTTCGCCAAAGCATCAAGAACATTACGTCCTGCTTCAACTACCTCATGGCCAACACCATCGGCCGGAATGGATGCGATTTCAAAAGTTTGCGTACTCATGTGAGGTTCCCTAACTTATAGAGTGACTATGACACACTCCATTTAAAAGTGGCCGTCGAGGGAAGTCCAAGACCAATTTTCACCACCCCACATAGGCGACGCCTATGCTTCAACCTTAGGGACGATTTAGTATCCCGATCCGAGGGCTCTCCCGTGAATCAATGCCATCAGCGCTTGTGCACCAGGGGAGAGTTCACCTTGGCGGCTAATAACGAAAATATCGAGATTCACTTCGGGCACGATACGTCGAACCACACAGCCACTACTTGCGGCTATGTCCCGCCACGACTCCGGCATCACCGTATGTCCAACCCCGGCGCACACCAAGGGAAGAAGTGAAGTTCGATGTGCCATCTCCGCGATGACACTGGTTGCGGAATCATGCACTAGCGCGTTATCAATCAACTGCCGCATCAATGAACCTCGCTGTGAAATCACAAAACGCAAGCCGTCTAAGTCTTTGCGCTCAATCGACCCCGCCGAAGAGTCAGTCCCCGGTGGCGAAATCAACACCAAAGGCTGCGATTCCAATTGACACACGTCCAAATCAGCCGTCTGCGGCTGGCCAGAGGAACCTAATAAACCAATTTCCGCTGTGCCAGTGCGCACTGCCTCTACGGTTTCAGCAGGCGTAAAAGCCCCATCAACATTGATCATCATGCCCGGATAACGCGAGTGAAAGTCCTTAATCAGGCTCGTCAAGGGTTCAACACCCGGACTTGGCATGGCCACGATATTTACAGTGCCAGACTCGAGTTCTTTCACGGAGGTGACCGCCCGGCGTGCGGCATCTAAATCCCTCAGCACTTGCCGGGCCGGCACAACAAGACGCTCTCCAGCGCTGGTCAGCTCTGCTTTGCGTCCCGTGCGGTGAAAAAGTTCTACGCCCAGGCGCTTTTCCAGCGCGCGAATAGATTGCGATAGCGATGGTTGCGCAACGTGAAGTGCCTCCGCAGCCTTACCAAATCCCCCATAGTCAATCACCCCGAGAAAATAAGTTAACTGCCGGATATCCACGTGTCCTCCTGACATAGGAACGATCTATGGGTGGTAGTGAGAATATGTCTTGGACGTAACTCAAATCACAACCCATGCTGATACTAGCGACTATCACATGCTGATGTTAGCAACTATCAGGAGGGAGGCATGAAAATGCCCAACAACACAACCACCGCCACTAACACTAGTGCGCGGGCCGTGAGGACCAATGTCACGGAAGTTCTGCTCAGTGGAGGAACCTACCGAAGCCTTGAGCAACAACAGCTCTCCCCTATGGAAGAAAAATTTGAGACCATTCGCCGTATCTCCGGATTTTTCCTCGCTCCTTTGGGCTTCTTATTCATGATGTTTATCCCCAATGGGATGGAACCCACCCAGCAGAAGGTCGCCGCGGTTCTCGTCGGCGTTATTTTGCTTTGGCTATGCGAATCCCTGCCAATTCCCATCACTGCACTGCTTGGTGTGGGAATGATGGTGCTGATCGGTACCGCTCCAGCCTCCGACGTGCTGGCCCCATTCGGATCCACCACTATCTTCACTTTCATTGGCGCATTCATCTTGGCGCAAGCAATGCTCAAGCATGGGGTGGCCCAACGTTTGGCTTACTTCGTGCTGGGCTTGCCAGGCATCGGCAATTCCACCGTGCGCATCATCCTGGCATTCGGCGGCATCACCTGCGTCCTATCGGCGTTCGTCTCCAATACCGCGACAGTGGCCATGCTGCTGCCAACTGCACTCGGCATCCTCACCGTCATTGCCAAGCTGATGCAGGATAAAGGAATCGTCAAAGAGGATTTCGACCCCCTGCGCCTGCGCGTTGGTGCAGCCCTCATGCTGATGCTTGCCTATGGCGCGTCAATCGGTGGCCTGCTAACTCCTGTGGGCGCTCCACCCAACCTGATTGGCCGCGGTCTTATTGAGGAATCCACCGGCGTACGTATTTCCTTCGGCCAGTGGGTCATGACTGCACTGCCGATTTGTATCTGCATGATGATTGCCTTGGCCATCATTCTATTCCTAGTCAATAAGCCAGAAACTCGGCGCATTGAAGGCGTTGCTGAATACGTCGCCGAGCACAAGCAGCGTCAAGGTAGAATGTCACGCGCTGAAATCAACACCATCATCGCATTCTCCATCACAGTTTTCCTGTGGATTTTCCCCGCGATCCTCGGAATGTTCGTGGGTACTGATTCAGCACTTTATGAGGCGGTTGATGAACGACTCAACGAAGGCATCGTCGCTGTCATGGGCGCTGTACTACTGTTCATCCTCCCAGTTGAACCAAAGAAACTTCAGTACACGTTGGACTGGTCCGATGCAGCAAAAATCGACTGGGGAACCATCATCCTCTTCGGCTGCGGCATGATCTTCGGTGCCATGCTGGGCAACTCCGGTCTAGCTGAGTCGATTGGCTCCGGTCTTAACAACATGCTTGGAGTCTCCAGCTCATTGGTCATCACCGCAATGGCGGTACTGCTCGCTATCCTGATCTCTGAGACCACCAGTAATACTGCTGCTGCGGCGGTTACGGTTCCTATCGTCGTGCCTCTTGCGATTGCTGCGGGAGTCGACCCAGTCATCCCCGCGATGGCAGCCACTTTCGGAGCGTCCTTCGGCTTCATGTTGCCGATCTCCACACCGCAAAACGCCATCGTCTATGGCTCCGGCTGTGTCTCCATTGCTCGCATGATTCGAACTGGAATCAGCTTCGACATTATCGGCGGCGCGCTCATTATCTTCTTCCTGCCAACGGTTGCCACCATGGTGGGCATTGGTTAATCACTCTCGCCACTCGATAAGCGGTCTTGCACTTCAAAGCAAGGCCGCTTTTTGCGCTCGCTCGCACGGTCCTAATGTCGGTTTCTATAAGTACTAATTCCAAAGACCGTGGTGCTAACGATCAGCCCAATTACGATGACCAGTACTCCGGGGACCGCGATTGAATCGGCAATAATCCCTTGCCCACGCAGAATGAACATGACAATCAGGGCGATCAAAAAGAGAATCGACAAAAGGCGTGCGGGCTTGGTGTTCTTCATAATTTCCTCCTGCACCAGTCGCATGTAACAAGGTGCAGTACTTTTCGAAATGATTTTCATTTCCTTTGTACGCTTGACCCCTACTCGTGTCCAGAGCAGTCGGCTCATTGAGGATTAAACCGACAGGGAAAACCGTCATCAGACATTCCACCCGGTAGTTTTTAGGACATGAATATTCGACAGCTGGTCAGCTCCCTCAATAACCCACAACATGTGCTGCATGGGGCCGCAACCTCGGGCGCCGTCGCTGGCTTGTCACTCATTGACCCGCGAAAGCTCAACAAACGTACCAGCCACGTCTATCGGGGCACGCTTGCCGCATTGACCGCATGGATGGTGAACCGGGAGCTTGAGGCAGATGAAGAACTTGAGGTTCTAGGCGCCAAGGGCAGGGCAGCTATCACTGCGGGCACCGCTGGAGTCGCATATTGGCTAGCCAAAGCTGCCGTACCTCTCGACTCTCGTATTCACGACGCCCTGATTCGCGCAGGCGCCAGGCATCCACGCCGGTGGATGGCAGCCGGTTCCGGCGTCGCCGCCGCCTTGGCATGGCTACTGAGCCAACAATTGAATAGCGATGGCTTTGAATTCGAAGAACCACGCCCCGGCCCCACGCGTGAACTGCACGAGATTCCTGACAAGCTGCACGCAATTTTGTCGCTGCTTCTAGAATCAACCGAAAAATTCGATGCACCAGCACTACGCGAACAGCTGCGCCAGGCGAGCTTATTGACCTTCAATGATTTTGAGATTGATTTTGAAAGTAATCAGCTTTTTGTCCCCAACTACTTCCCACGAGTGGTGCCCGGGAATCTTCGATTCCCTGTCAGCGGGTTATATACGACCCCAGGCGGACATACATTCGCCATCAGCCTGTGGGTCAATGACGGCCACCTCAACGATTTCAATATCGAACACGATCCCAATCGCAGCACGGCTGAGGAATATGATCCCTTTGGGTATCCAATTGAACCTGAACTGGGATACTGGCCCGATGCTGAAGACATTCAGTTGTTCATTGAAACCGAAACTGGAGAACAACCTTTGAGGCCCTAGACATAAACGAAGGACCCGCCAGCTGCGCACTAGCGGGCCCTTCTCCCCATGACTAATCTCCGACACAATGCAGGGTGTGGAGCGCATCTCCTACATCGTGCCGCCCGTGATTAGGCAAGGCTTACTTTACACTGCTGTGCGTAAGCGTCAACCCCTTTCATCAATCTTTTTATTGATCTCTTTGTTCTTGGCGCCATCTACACAGGTGAGAGGGTTAAAAATATTTTGAAAAAAGATTTGGTGAGGCTTACCTATTTAACTTTCTGGTCGGGTTTTGGCCTCTCAATGCCAACATCTTTTCACTCATGAGTTCCGCCACCGAAACTTCAATGGTTGAAATAACCGCTTTCTGGCCGGCGTTGACAACAGTGCAAAGTCGTTAGAATGGGTTTGAGCACCATGATTGGGAGGTTATCCTTTGCCCGCTCAAGATTCATTAGCCGAACTCCGCGCTGTCATCTCTGAACACCTCAAGAACTTCCTCACGTCGAATGATGAGGAACAGGACTCCCAAGACCAGACTGCGAGTACAGACGAAGACGAGCAAGGCACGGATTCATCAAAGTCACCGCATGGGCCATTCGCGCCAATTGAGAGCGCGATAGCGGAGCTGAAGGAATGGCGCAATAGTCCCGGGCGCGTGGGTGTTTCCTCGACAGCACCAGCAGTGTCATTGCGTAATGAGGTGGCATCGGAAATTGCCGCACGGTTGCATTCGCATCCATCGCAATCGGCGAGCTTTGACACCACCGGTGCTGATGAGGATTCGGATGAGCCCAGCACCCGCACCGGGGTGGCTACCTCAAATGAAGGAATGGAGCACGCCGGCTCCGGCAGCCCCGTTAAGTCCTTGCCCCTGGGCGCACGGCTCAAGCCGCGCGGCATCTTTGAAGATGACTGGACAGCACAATTGAGCGCGAATCGTCCGTGGCCGGTGATTTTGCTACACGGCACGTGCGACTCAAAGGGCGTGTGGCAGCTTTTTGGTTCAGATTTACGCCAAGATGGCTGGGCGGTGTTTGCGCCGGACTATGGCACGCGCGCAACAGGACTGATTCCAGAATCAGCGGCACAAGTCGGTGCGTATATCGAGGCAGTCATGCACGCGACCGGCGCGGAGAAGGTCATCATCGCGGGTCATTCCCAAGGCGGCCTGGTGGCCAGGTATTGGATGCGGCAGCTTGGCGGCGCGAAGTACGTCAAGCATTTGATGTGCATGGGTAGTCCGAATCACGGCACCACCAAGGGCGGCATCCTGTCCACGCTCGTGACTAATCGCCGGGCCGATAGCGTGATGTCATCTATCATCGAGGCCTACTTTGGCCCGGCCGGCGAGCAGCAAATCGTGGGCAGCGAGATTCTCAATGAGGTCAACCGCGATGGCGACCTGGATGAAGGCGTGACGTATACCAATATTGTCACCCGCTCGGATGCTGTCGTAGTTCCCCCGGAAACCTGCTTCCTTGCGCCACACAAGGTGAAAAATGGCACGGTGCGCAATATCTACGTTCAGGACTTTGACCAGCGCGCGGTCATCATGCACCACGATCTCCCCGTAGATAAACGCGTCCGCGTCATCGCCCGCACCATCCTGCGCCAGCTGGGCCCATATTCCAGCCGCAAGCGCGATTCCTCGGTCAAATCAACTTCCGATTAAGACAAATCAAGCTCATCCAGCAGCGCATCAAAGGCCGGTCCGACTTTGGTGCGCCACAGGGTGGTAGCGCGGGTATCGGCGCGGCCGGGGCCGCCGTTGATAATCGCAACCGGTTTGTCATGCTTGCGGGCTTCCAGCACAAAACGCATACCGCTCATCACCGCAAGGGATGAGCCGGCAACGAGCAGCGAGGAGGCATCGGCAAGCAATGCATATGCAGCCTCTTTACGCGCTTGCGGCACCGATTCCCCGAAATACACCACGTCCGGCTTCATCTTCACCGAGCCACAATTAATGCACGGCGCCATGTGAAAACGCGCCACCGCGGCATCATCCAGCGCGACGTCACCATCGGGATTGACCATGTCAGCGCTGACGAGAAGTGAATCCAGATAACCCGGGTTGAGCGCATCAAGGCGTACATCAAAATCATGACGATCCTCGATCGTGCCGCATTCCAGGCACATGACGGATTCCATATCGCCATGCAGCGGCACCAGATTTGTCGTGCCCGCGAGCTTGTGCAGCCCATCGACGTTTTGGGTGATGACGCCATTAATCAGCCCGGCGCGCTCAAATTCCACCAGCGCGTGGTGCGTGCGGTTGGGCTGAGCCTGGTTCATTACTCGCCAGCCGACGAAACTGCGCGCCCAATAACGGTGAGAGGCCGCGGCGTCATAGCGAAATTCTTGATAGGTCATCGGGCGGTGCCGCGATAACGATCCCTGCGGCCCGCGGTAATCCGGAATGCCGGAGTCGGTGGACACGCCCGCCCCGGTCAGCACCACCACGGGGCCGTGATGCAGTTGCTTAACGATGTCCCCCAGCGCCTTGTCCGGCGGGGTAGGCACGGCGGTGTCCTCCACGACTCGCGCGATGGAGCGCAGGGCGGAGCGGTGCGCTAATTCAACAGCTGCATCATGAAAAGCCATGGTTTTCAGCTTAATGCTTCAGCCCTTGTAGCTAATTGTCCAGCAGGGAGGAATCTAAATCGCCGTGGCGGGAGCAATGCGCCATCCAGCCATCGGGACGTACTTGCACCACCATGCGCCGGCCACACACCTGGCAATAGCGCGGCACATCCAACCCCTCTGCGGCGGCCGCATGCAAGCGAATGTCGGGCTCAGCGCTTAATTCTTGCCCCGTGTTGGGGTGAAAGATAGGCGCTTCACCTGCTGCGACTGCCGCGGACAGCTCACTCAGCTGTGGCGGCCACGTGGCGTCTTTTCGCGACATTAGAGGGCCTTGATGGGCAGGTCAATGCGACCAAGCATGTCAATGTCCTTTTCAATCTGCTGACCCAGGGTGGTCAGGTAGTTGCCGGCGATAATCGCGTTGATGCCTGAGAGCAGCCCCTTCTCCGTGCCATCATCACCCAAGGAGAGCTCACGACCACCAGCAAAACGCAGGGTGGTCGATGGCATGGCCAAACGGAAAGCGGCTACCGCGCGCAGTGCCTCACCCATCGGCACCAGTGGACGGTTAGCAAAAGGAGTACCCGGGCGTGGATCCAGGAAGTTCATGGGTACCTCGCAGGGGGAAATCTCTGCCAGCTGCACCGCGAATTCCGCGCGCTGCTCCAATGATTCGCCCATGCCGATGATGCCGCCGGAGCACACTTCCATGCCCACCGAACGCACCAGATCCAGGGTTTCTTTGCGCTCTTCCCAGGTGTGCGTGGTGACAACCTGCGGGAAGAAGCTGCGTGCAGTTTCCAGGTTGTGGTTATAGCGCTTGACGCCCATCTCCGCCAGCTGCTGCGCCTGCTCTGGGCTCAACGTGCCCAAGGAGCAAGAGATATCAATATCCACCTCGCGCTCAATCGCTTGGACCGCCACCGCAACCTGGTCCAGAAGCCCCTGGTCCGGGGACTTGACGGCTGCGACAATGCAAAACTCCGTTGCGCCCGACTTCTGTGTCTTCTTCGCTGCTTCCACCAGTTCCGCTATATCCAAACGAGCTGCACGCACTGGTGATTGAAACAGTCCCGACTGTGAGCAAAAGTGGCAGTCCTCTGGGCAGCCACCGGTCTTGATGGAAATGATGCCTTCCACTTCCACTGCCGGGCCGCACCACTTCAAACGAGTCTGGTGCGCGATGTCCGCCAGCTCTTCTAGCTGCGCATCATCACAGGTGAGCACCTGGGTGAGTTCCTCTTTGTTCAGCCCGATGCCTTGCCCGAGCGCCTTCTCGCGTGCGATGTCAATGATAGTCATGACACAGCAGCATAAACCATGATTTGAACACCGTTTAATTATTGGACTTAAACGCCGTTCAATCCCCTCATTGTAGGGTACTTCATTCGATCCCCAAAAAATGAACGAAAGTCCCAGCTTTCTCGCAATCCCTTAACTAAGCATCTTTTATATGAAAAACTACTGCGGGCAGACTTAACAGAAAGAAAGACATACATGCTGGCGTTTTATGCAAGATTCATCGCATTCACCCTGTCCCGGCGCACTCTCCCCGCACACGCACGCCCTGGATTCATGAAGACGTTCGGCGCTGTCTCTCTCATCGGCGCTGCCTGCGCGGTTGCCGCAGCCGGCATCTCACTCGGATTCAGCCTGGGCCTTCACCTCCCATTCCTGCTGGGATATGGTTCGGTGCTTGCCATAATGGGCGCTGCATTTCTCATTGCCACCACCAACAAGAAAGTTGAATAACCTATGAAATGGATTCTTGCCCCACTCGCATTCCTTGTCGCCTTGCTGTGACGACCACCCTTATCACCGCGCTCGGCATTCCTGTTGGCGACATTGAATTAGCCATCATCATGATCATTGCCGCGGTGGTGGGCTATTTTGTGGCACGCAGCGTCAGCAAGAAAGCTAATCGATCTTGAACTAATCACGCATTAGAGCACTACGATGGGCAAGTATGAGCCTTTATGATGACACGTTGGAACTGCTGCAAGAACTCATCCGCAATGCGTGCGTGAATGATTTAACGGCAGATTCGGGCGAGGAATACCGCAATGCGGCAACCTTGGAGAGGTTCTTCGAAGGCACCGGCGCCTCCGTACAGCGCTTTGAGCCCCACCCCGGCCGTGTGTCGGTGGCGTTTACCGTGGAAGGCACCGATCCGCAGGCAGAGCCGCTAACACTTTTGGGCCACATTGATGTTGTGCCCGTTGATGAACCGAAGTGGACTAAACCGGCATTTGCGGCGCATATCGAAGACGGCAAGCTCTATGGACGCGGTGCGGTGGACATGCTCTTTATTACCGCATCCCAGGCAGCCGTTACCCGTGAAATCGCGCGCAAAGCGCAGCAGGGACAACGCCCGAAAGGCACGTTGACCTTCGTTGGCCTGGCGGATGAAGAAGCCCGCGGTGGTTTGGGCGCCAAGTGGATTTCAGAGAACCAGCCGGAGGCTTTCTCCTGGCGCAACTGCCTGTCTGAAACCGGCGGTTCGCACCTTCCCGTCACTGATGGCAGTGACGCCATCGGCTTCAACGTGGGTGAAAAAGGCGCGGGCCAGCGCCGCCTTCATGTCCATGGTGATGCCGGGCATGGCTCCACGCCCTTTGGCAAGGACTTTGCCGTGGCAAAGATTGCGGAGGTAGCCCGCCGCATTGCCGCCGCGCAGCCGCCCGCAGTGTCCAATGAGACGTGGGAAGGATTCGTTCAGGCCTTCAAGTTTGATGCGGCAACGGAGCAGGCGCTTATCAATGGCACCGGCACCGATGCCGATTATGAAAACTTCGGCCAGCTCGCCGCCTACGCGCATGCGTTTTCACACACCACCATCGCGCAAACAGTCCTCCGCGCGGGCGGCGCGATTAATGTCCTGCCATCACACGCGTGGCTAGAAATGGATATCCGCCCCTTCCCTGGCCAGACCCAAGAAGATTTGGATATCTTCCTGCGCGAGGCGCTGGGTGATTTGGCCGGTGAGGTAGAAATCGAGCATCTCATTACTGAACCCGCGACGCATTCGCCTGCCGATGGCCCCCTCTGGGACGCCATCGTTGCCACCACCAAAGAGTTCTTCCCCGATGCCGAAGTAGTCCCCGTCCATGCCACGGGAGGCTCAGATCTTCGCTTCGCACGCCGCCTGGAGGGTGCGAATGGTGGCCGGGCATATGGTTTTGCCATGCACGCCCGCGCCCGAGACATGGCGAGTGCCAATTCGCAGTTGCACAGCCACGATGAGCATCTTTATTTAGAAGATTTGGAATTGACTGTTCGTGCTTATGACATGCTGGTTTCCAATTTCGTGATGTAACCTGTGTGCTCCGGCCAGGGAATTCACAGGCTGTAGCGGTTTTGCGAGTGTTACTGATGTGACATAATGCGCTTATGCCAAAACTGATTTCCGCGAAGACCGGGCTGCTTGCAGCCGCTACTGCCCTCACTGCCACCCTTGCCAGCCCAGCCATCGCATCCGCTGACGTAGTAGATGACATGTTGGCGAAGATGCCTTCTGGCCAGATTTCTTGTTCTCAGGCTGAATCCCAGTACACCAACGCTTCTGACTACAACTCCAAGAAGAACCAGGCGCTTGCCGCAGCAAACTTCCACCCACGCGGTGGTGAAATCCGCGAAGCCATCGGCCGCATGGATGAAGCAATCGAACGCTGCAACCTCAACGGCGGCGGCACCTCCGGCAATACTTCCGGTAACAACAACTCCGGCAACTCCAATTCAGGAAATACCTCCGGAAATAATTCTGGAAACACCAATTCCGGCAACACTTCCGGAAACACCAACTCTGGAAATACCAACAATAGCCAGCAGGTCATCCCAGTTCTGGTTCAGCCAGGCATGCCAACCGTTGATGTTCCTGTAGCCAACGTGGTCACCTTCCGCATCCCAGATGCACTCAAGATGGCTACCGATGCCATTGAGCAGGGCTCCTCCAACTTCCAGGGTTCCTCTGTCTAAGCTGACCTACTCATTGAGTTGAAAGTAAATATGGCGGTGTAGCGAACACCCCGGATTAAATAGCTGTCCACATTGTGGGCAGCTATTTGTGCTTCCGGCATACTCATCAAAGTTCATCTCATGCCCGCATGCTCCACACATGACAGCTTTCGATTCTAGGTCCATTGCCCCAAATGCATGGTCATGTTCTTCGGCATGACATTGATAGCACGCCCAGTAAGTTCCGCAGACAGCACACTTATTAGCAATAACGTCTACGTCTGAGTGATAGTGCGCGCAGCGACCTGCTGCATCAATTATTTGACCATGAATCTGTGCCATGGCACCAGCTTAACCACGGCTAGCTTCAGCATCCGCTAACCCGGGTGCATAACGGATGAGTGCTTCCAGCTGACGCGGATGAGTCAGGCGATAAACCGGTGGCATCAATGAATCATTTTCGGCAGCTCGTGCATCCGCGCGTTTCTCGCGCCAGCTCTGCATCCACCACAAAAAGATCGAGTCTTTGCTCATCAAAGACAGCTTGAGGGATTCTTGGTTTCCATTGCAGCACGTCCCACCCCTAAACGACCGAGTAATCGTGCGTTTGAAAAGCTGCCGGAATGTCACCCATGGTGAGTAATCCAAGTACACAATCACATCGGTTTGTGGAAAGACGATATCTTCCGCCTTCGAACCGCACGAGGCCATCGCCCAGGCGCCTGATTCCATTTGTTTCATCACGCGATCGCGCTGCTGCTCAGCTGAATAAATCGTCCACGGCGACTCCGCGGCGGGCATCCATAAAACATCATTGTCATAGTCAATGGCCTTGAGCCCCATGAGCTTCGCCCACTTCTCCACTGCGGTCGATTTGCCCGCACCAGTAACACCCTGAAAGACAATCCGGCGTGCGTAAACCACATCCAAGGTTGAGGCGCGTGACATGGAAAACCTTTCAAAGTGCAGTGATGTTAAAGAAGAGTCATAACTCTAGCGTGCGGATTGCCTCTAGCGCTAGCGAACTAATACTGCTAACGTCATTGCCGTATCTATTGCCGAAGAACAGGATTAGACGTGAAGATTGCACGCCCTACCGCATAAACACTGCTGGAGCGCGTAAACACAACTATGCCTTCAGCAGGGAAAATCATCCACTGCGTATTAAGGCGTTGTACTCATGTCTACTTTCAATAACCACTCATCTTCTGCTGTCACTTTCAACAAAGTCTCCCTCACCTGGCCCAATGGCACTGCATGCTTAACAGGCATTTCCGGAACATTTTCTGCTCCCTTAACCGGTCTGATTGGTGATAATGGTTCGGGCAAATCTACGTTGCTCAAACTGATTTTGGGTGAGCACTCCCCGACCAGCGGGCACATTGAGGTGCCTGACAATATCGGCTATTTGCCACAAGATTTGGGGCTGAAAACTTCTTCTACCATCGCTGATGTCTTTGGCATCGCGGGCATCCTGCGCGCCATCAAGCTTGTGGAGTCGGGTGAATATAGCGAAGAACTCCTTGCCATCATCGGTGATGATTGGGATATTGAAGAGAAAACCCAAGGAAGAATCGGCAAGCTGGATGTGCATCGAAACATCGGCACGCTATCTGGCGGTGAGGCCGTCACCGTGGCTTTGGGAGCGGTCTATGCGAAGAATCCCAACCTGGTGCTACTTGATGAACCGACAAATAACCTTGATGCCGATGCCAAGCAGAAGCTGATTGACCTGCTGCGTTCATCTTCTATCCCTGCCATCGTGGTCAGCCACGACCGAGATCTACTCGCGCACGTTGATGAAATTGCGGAGATCCACGCTGGCTCATTGCGCCAATTCACCGGAAACTATGACAGCTACAGCGAGGCAATTGAATCGGAGCAGCAAGCTGTTGCGCAACGCGTCCGTGATGCCAAGTCAACCTTGAAGAGAGAAAAGGACGAGCGTATTGCGCTGGAAAAACAACTTGCCCGCAACGCACGGAAAGGAAAGAAAAACGTAATTAATCGTCGCAAATCACGAATTGCATTAGGAAACGATAAAGTCCGAGCGCAGAATACTGCGGCGCGGGAAACTCGTAAACATGACGAAGGAATAGCCGAAGCCCGTCAAACACTCGATACGGCGGAACGCGAAGTGCGTAAGGACTCCGCCGTGTACATCGAATTACCGCCGACGAGGCTTGCGGCCGGTACTAAAGTACTGCACCTACACGTACCTAGTAATAAGGAAGAACGCGACGAGTTCATCATGGCAGGACCTGAGCATCTGCGCATTGCGGGCAATAATGGCTCTGGCAAGACCACGTTGCTTAATCACATTGTGAATCAGAATACGGCTGCAGGAGTCGAGTATGTCCTGGGCAGTGTTGGTTTCATTCGTCAGCGTATTGAATTCGATCCGCAGCTAACCGTCTTTGACACCGTGTTGCAGCGCCTTCCTCAATGGCAGCCACAAGATGTCCGCGATCAACTCGCGCGGCTGCGGTTTCATAATGACACGGTGCATCAGCACATGAGGCAACTATCAGGCGGGGAACGTTTCCGCGTGGAATTCGCATGCAATGCGCTGGCCGCACCGCAGTTGTTAATTCTGGATGAGCCAACCAATAACTTGGATATCTCCACCACGCAATGGCTTATCGATGCCCTAGCCAGCTACAACGGCGCCTTAATCGTAGTCAGTCACGACAATGATTTTTGCGAGCAGATCGGAATCGACCACACGATCACTCTTGGGGAACCCGAAGAATAAGTACACTCGCGTTCACCACACACTCACTCTTTTCAGGACGGTGTTTACCATGTCAATCAAAGCAACCACCTATGTTGGATTTCGCGGAAACGCGCGCGAAGCACTGGAGTTTTACCAAGGCGTATTCGGCGGATCCTTTGAAGTCATTGAATGGCCAGAGAGCGACGATGGCCGCATCATGCACGGTCATCTCATCACGGATGCAGGATGGGACATCATGTGCGCCGATAACCCGGAGCTCGGAACCGAAGATTCTGGTGCACAGCGCATGAACATTGTCATCTGGGGCGATGAAGTCGAAACCATGAAATCCCAATTCGAAGCACTTTCGGAAGGTGGCGATGTCCACATGCCACTATCCGAACAGCAATGGGGCGCTATGTTCGGCGGCCTGACCGATAAATTCGGCGTGGATTGGGGATTCAACGTGGAAACCCCACAGGGCTAATTCTATTGCACTCAGCGGATTAGCTGTCTAATTTCCCAGAGCGCATGACCGCTACTGCCAAGCTCAACCGTGAGGTCACACCGAAAACACTGATGAGGTTGGAGACTAGTTTCTTGACCGTGGATTCTGAGAAATTCAGTGCTTCTGCGATTTGTGCATTCGATTTACCATCGCATAAATGCCACAAAACGCGCTCTTCTGATGTGTTCAGCACGATGTCATCGGCTTCTGGTGAATCTCCGTGATAGTTTCCCCGTAGTGCCTGATTCGGAAGATGATTAACCAAGCGTTTGAGCGCATGCGGGGACACAATCGTTCCACCAGTAGCCGCATCACGCAAGGCATTAATAATCGCCTGCGGGCGTGAGCTTTTCACGATATAACCAGCTCCCCCACCGGCAAGAACTTCCAGCATGGTTTCATCCTGATCCAAGGCAGTCATTGCCATAAATACAGGCGGGTTCTCACGCCTTTTGATCTCATGCATGAGGGTTACGCCATCCATCTGGGGCATGTGAATATCCGCGAGGACGATGTCAACGTCCGTGGTCTTAAGCAGAGCTAAGGCCTCAAGCCCATCGCTGGCTTCAGCCACCACGCGGATATCGCGGGTAGAGGAAAAATAAGTCCGCATTCCTTGCAGAACTTCTGGATCATCATCAACAACCATTACCCAAATGGTGGAGGTATTATTCTTGTTCATCAACATTTTCTTAATTGCACCAAGCAAAGCGTGAATCGTTCTTGCATCTAAACCAGCCCTTGATTCCGGACCAGATGTGAACGGGTACAGCTAGGACGCTCTCGGACGGTTGGATGGACTCTTCAACGGCATGAACTGTCGTTGCCGCGCTGGCAGACGCAGCAGGAATAGATAAAGCCACCGTGGACACCAAAGCCACCGTGAACACGAGTCTGCGCGTACGCCATGATCTTTTCAACCAGTTCCTGCTTTCCTCAGCGGACGTATTCTGAATATTTTCTAATGGCTACCTATCGCCACTGTTAATTGTTGTTTGTGTCGACATTACGCACCAGACCTCGGCGTAATGTGAGACCTAAGTGACCTCCCTTTGGGGTAGTCCGGTTCAACATGTGGTGAGCTCCAGCTCAGTAAGCCAGCTCTCAGAATTCGACGTCGTGGCAATACTTCCTCCGATGCTTTCCATCAACTGCGCGAGCGCAGGCAACCCCATGTCAGTTGATAAGTGTGAGGGCTTTCGCTCAGTGGTAATGGCATTGGCAAAGCTCACGTGGATACCTTCATTACTGTCTTTGAAGTCAATAGTCACCGTGGATGCTGGCTCGGCGTATTTCACAATATTGGTAGCCAACTCACCAAAGACTTCCTTGAGCACGATCAGTTCATCAGCGCTCAGACGAGTAGCTGGGCTATTACCCGTGGTTTTCACGGTGAAGCCGTGCTCTTTCAATTGGTGCGTTGTCTTTTGCAATTGGGCAGTAATAGACGGTGCTGGTTTATTCTCACGGGGCGCATCATCCGTGCTTAAGGCACGAAGCAGCCCTCGGACTTCTTTCATCGATGTCCGTGCTTGCCCCGGAGAGTGTCTAATGGTTTGTGTGTGAGGGGTTTCCCTTACATGAAGGAGATAAACCATAATGGATTCTGTGGCGAAACGAGACCCGGAAGATTCCGCGAAGATCAAAGCAATCGAGCAAAAGCTGCTGGCGAACCCGGAGATAGCCAAGCTTATTGACGAGCTCGGCTCAACAGCAACGGATGCTAATGATTTAGTGCGTGGCTTGTTGCAGGCCTCGGTCACTCGCGGCCTGGAAGCGGAAATGGATGCTCACCTGGGGTATTCCAAAGGCGATCGTGAGGCTAAAGCGGCCGGTGGCGGCGATAATTACCGCAATGGTTCCTATGTCAAAAAGGTTGATTCGAACTATGGTCCGGTTGATGTCACTGTGCCTAGGGATCGTGAAGGCACGTTTTTGCCTACTATGGTGCCGAAAGGCTCTCGGCGGCTGACTGATGTTGATGACATGATCATCAGTTTGTATGCCGGGGGTATGACCGTTCGTGATATTCAGCATCATATGGCCACAGCCATGAAAGTTGATATCTCCCATGAGACAGTTTCAGCAGTCACGGATGCTGTCTTAGATGAGGTCATGATGTGGCAGAACCGGCAGTTAGACGAGTTCTACCCGGTGATATTTCTTGATGCGCTACGAATTAAAGTCCGTGACGGTGGGCGCGTGGTCAATAAGTCCGCGTATTTGGCCATCGGGGTGGATATGGACGGTATCAAACACATCCTGGGCATCTGGTTGGCGAAAGAAGAAGGCGCATCCTTTTGGGCACATGTATGCGCAAACTTAGCTAGCCGCGGTATCCAGGACGTGTTCATCGTCTGCTGCGATGGTTTGAAGGGTTTGCCGGAAGCTGTCGAAGCGACCTGGCCGGATTCGATGGTGCAGACCTGTGTCGTGCACCTGATTCGGGCTGCGAATCGGTGGGTGGCTTATGGCGACCGTAAGGCGGTATCTGCGGCATTAAAGAAGGTCTACACTGCCCCAGATGAGTCAACCGCGCGCGCAGCGTTGGATGAATTCGCCGAATCAGAATTGGGCCAGAAATATCCGCAATCAGTGAAAGTCTGGTCCGATGCGTGGGAGCGGTTCGTGCCGTTTCTGCAGTTCCCACCCATGGCCAGAAAGGTCATCTATACGACTAATTCCATTGAGTCGATGAATAACGAGCTGCGTAAAGCCACTCGCAACCGCGTGCAGTTTACCAATGATGATTCCGCGATTAAGACGCTGTGGTTGATGATCTGCAATATCGAAGATAAACGCGCGGCCAAACGAGCTAAAGAAGGTCGAAAAGCCGCCGCGACCAGCGGAAGACTCATCGAAGGCAGGAAAGTCACCAACTGGAAACAAGCCATCAACCAAATGGCCGTGGCCTATCCCGAACGCTTTACGAACTACCTATAAACACTCAGACCGAAAGCCCCACACACAAAATACTTGACACGCTC